>JANTHE010000142.1 GCA_024762585.1 Sulfuricurvum sp.
GATAACCGTCTTGACCCCCGCTGCGGCCGCCGCGTCAATAGAGTCACGGAAGGGAAAGAATGCTTCACTTGCCAGCGCAGCGCCGGTAACATCGAGGCCCATCGTCTCCGCTTTTTTCAGCGCACACTGCGCCGCGTCGACCCGCGACGTCATCCCCATGCCGACCGCGACCATCGCCGCATCCTTGACATAGACGACACAGTTCGATTTCGTCAGCGCCGCGACCTTCCAGGCAATCTCGGCGTCTTTCATCGCCGTGGCATCGGCGGCGAGCTTGCTGACCTGCTTGGCGTTTTTGATCTCGTCGTCACCGACTATGTCCGCATCCTGGTAGACAAAACCGCCGTCGATATGCTTGAAGTCCGCAGCGTCTCTGGAAAGCACAATCTTGTCACTGCCATACTCAAAGAGCTTGATACGTTTCTTGGCCGCGAAGACTTCCCGCGCCTCGGGAAGAATGCGCCCGGCGATGATGACTTCGAGAAAGATCTCGTTCATCTTCTGCGCCATCGCCTTGTCCACGACGCCGTTGACGGCGACGACGCCGCCGAAGGCCGAAACAGGGTCACATTTCAGTGCTTCGGTATAGGCATCGAGCAAAGTGTTGCGGATGGCGAAACCGCAGGGATTGCCGTGCTTGACGATACACACGGCATTCTCCCCGCCAAAAGCCGCCGCAATCTTCACGGCGCCGCTGATGTCGGTCAGATTATTGAAGCTCGCCTCACCTTTGAGGGTCGTAAAGTGCTTGCTGAAGTGATCTTCAAATTCGTACAGCGCCCCTTTTTGATGCGGGTTCTCTCCGTAGCGGGTATTCATCACTTTTTCTCCGACGATGAACTGCTTCGCGCCCATGCCGTCGTTGAAACGCTTATTCATGTAGTTGGCAATCATACTGTCGTAAGCCGCGGTATGCTCATACGCCTTGATCATCAGGCTGCGGCGAAACTCGACGCTGTTTTCGTTATTCTCGATGGCATTCAGGATCAGCGAATAGTCTGAAGGATCGGTCACGATCATCACACTGTCAAAGTTCTTTGCCGCCGAACGCACCATCGCCGGGCCGCCGATGTCGATATTTTCGATGATCTCTTCGAAATCGTCCGTACGCTCTATGGTCGCCTTGAACGGGTAAAGATTGACACAGACCAAGTCGATGGGTTCGACGCCGAGCTCTTTGGCCTGGTCCAGGTGCGACTGCTTGTCGCGCCGATGCAGGATACCCCCGTGGATGTAAGGGTTGAGCGTCTTGACACGCCCTTCGAAACATTCGGGAAACTTCGTCACCTCGTCAATCTCAACAGCGTCGATGCCCGCCGCTTTCAACATCTTGAACGTCCCGCCGGTGGAAATAATCTCATAGCCATTTTTGACCAGTGACGCCGCGAATTCGACGATATTGCTCTTATCGCTGACGCTCAGCAGTGCTCTTTTCATACCGTTTTTACCTTTGAATCGGACTTTCCTGCCCGTGAATTTCAGTGATGAAATTTTAGCAGACAGGGGGTTAGGATAGGCTCAAGCACACTTTACAAATATCGATAGCGCTGCACAATACAACACTATCATCAGTCTCTGAATGTTTGGCGGATTTCAAGGAAATCTCCAAAATGATCTACAAACAAATCGACCAGTTTCGGGTCAAAATGCTTTCCGCTCTGTTCTACGATATACCCCAATGCCTTGTTCACACGCCACTCTTCTTTATAGCTGCGCTTCGTCAGTAACGCGTCAAACACATCAGCCAAAGCAACGATACGGCCAAAGATATGAATCTGGTCACCGATCAGCCCCTTTGGATATCCGGAACCATCATATTTTTCATGATGCTGTGCAGCGACAATGGCTGCTGCCTTCAGAATAGGACGCTTAGTGCGACTGAAAATATGATATCCCCACTCAGCATGCTGATTCATAATTTGACGCTCTTTTTCATCCAGTTCCGTCGGTTTGTTTAATATACGATCCGGAATCGCTACTTTTCCTATATCATGCATTGCGGATGCCAATTTGAGTGTCTCAACTGCCCGAAAATTCAATCCGATCAATTCTCCCAGCAAGCCGCTGTATTCAGACACTCTTCTGGTATGGTTCCCTGTATCTTTGGAACGTAATTCGCCGACATAAGCGAGTGTAAATACAATATCTTTTTGCGTCTGTTCAATCTCTTGTTCCCGATAACTCTTCAGTTCTAGATGGGTACGTACCCTTGCCAATAGCTCAGTCACGTTGAACGGTTTGACGATATAATCGACACTCCCTACCGCAAAGCCTTTGTTGATCTCTTCAATATCAGACATACCTGTTAGAAAGATTACCGGAATATCTTTACTTTTTTTATCGCTTTTCAAGCGTGTACACGTATCAAACCCATTCAATACCGGCATCATAATGTCCAATAATATCAGATCAAAATGTTTATGTGCCACCTGTTCTAAAGCCTCCATTCCATTGGACGCCGTAGTGATAATATACCCCTCTTCTTGAAGTATTTCACGTACCAGTGCCAAGTTGGTATCAGTATCATCTACCACTAGAATAGAAGCATTTTTAATATTCATTATCTATCTTTAACGTTAATTCCCCATCTTTGCACAGAAGCGCATGCTGAGCATGTTTCAAAAACTTCATATATCAAATTGCAAGCTTATATTATAACACTATTTCGGGTAATACAATTTCGATGCGCTATAATTCCGGCATGAAAACCAGACGCTACCGCTTTCTGCTCTCTTGGCTCTTCGTCATCACCCTTGCCGGCGACGCACTGCACACTCTGCACGCGCACCATGACGGCAGCCACTGTAGTATCTGTACTCTCCAAAGCCACAGCGTCGGCAGCGACGTCCATGTCGATACGGTTCTGGCCTCGATTTTTTTACCCCACGAAACACCCCTCTCTATTTACTCGGAGTTTATTCCCTCCCATCAACCCCAAACACTCTTTGGACGCGCGCCTCCTCGTTCGATCTCCTAATACAATAAAAAAATTTTCATACTCAAAGGAGATCCATGAAAAAGATCACCGCGCTGGCAGCACTGCTGCCCCTGATGGCATGGGCGGACAGTGCCCCTGCCTACACCCAATACGGTTCCAGTTTCAACCAGTCGGCTTTCGTGCCCGATATTTCGCTCATCGTCGATACAAGCTATGTCAACCGCAATAAGAGCAACGACGAAGTCGCCCACCTTGAGGTCCCGGGCATCGCGCACGGGCTGATCGGTTCGCACAGCCACGGCGAACATTCACATGCCACCTATAATGCATCGGAAGGTTTCAACCTCAACTATGCCGAGCTCACACTCAGCAGCGTCGTCGACCCTTACTTTACGCTTGATGGCGTGTTTCATATGTCCGAGCACGGCTTCGAGATCGAGGAAGCCTACTTCACCACCACTTCTCTGCCTTACGGTTTTCGCCTCAAAGGCGGCAAGTTCCTCTCTGATTTCGGCCGCATCAACTCCATCCACCATCATGCGTGGGATTTTGCCGATATGCCGCTTGTCTATCAGGCATTTCTGGGCGGGCACGGCATCAACGAAATCGGCCTGCAGCTTCACTACCTCATGCCCACCCCTTTTTACTGGCTGTTCGGGGCAGAAGCGCTGCAGGGAGCCAATGAAGCGATGTTCGGCAATACCGCCATTCCCGAAGGTGCCGAACCTGGTGAAGCGTGGGTGGAAGGGGCCGAACTGCCTTCGCTCTATGTCGCCTACACCAAGGCCTCGTTCGATATCGGCGATACGACGCTGCTCGGCGGGCTCAGCTACGCCAGAGGCGCCAGCCGTCTCAACCATCTCGAAGACGAAGAGCCGCACGCATTTGCGGGCATGAGTTCGCTCTACGGCGCCGATCTGACTGTCAAACACTACTTCAACAGCTACAGCTACCTTACCTGGCTGAGCGAATGGCTCTACCGCGACATGGACGGTATGCAATACGTTCCCGATGACAATGATCCGGAAAGCTACAATACTGTTGCAAAGCAAAAACAGCAAAGCGGCTACTATACCCAGCTTGTCTACGCATACGACCAGAACTGGCGTATCGGCGGGCGCTACGGAAATATCTACCGCAACGATGTCAAAGCCAACGGCAACCGCGTCGACCTGCCTGACAATTTTGACCGCTATTCGGCCATGATCGATTTTTCTCCAAGCGAATTCTCCCGTTTTAGATTGCAGTACAACCACAACACCGCCCTGTTCAACGAAGAAGGGGAGCGTCAAAATGTCGACTCAATCATCTTGCAGGCGAACATCGCCATCGGCGCGCACGGCGCGCACAGCTTCTAAGGAGAAGTGAATGAAAAAAACACTTATTTTATTGTTGGCGGCGCTCGCGCCGCTCTTTGCCAAAGTCAATGTCGCGGCGTCGTACCCGTTCATCGCTGAACTCTCCAAAACCGTGGGCGGCGACCATGTAGAGGTCATCACCCTGGCCAAAGGC
>JANTHE010000143.1 GCA_024762585.1 Sulfuricurvum sp.
GAGAACGTCACAATCAAGGCGACGCTTTGAAGGCCTGGCCGTAGCCAAGTCGAAAAGCGGCAACGCAGAGTGTGGCTTTCTCTGTAACGCCCTTCGGAAGGGTTTTTGAGGCACGATCTTTCCTCCGTTTTCATCTGGACTTAGCTACAGCTAGGCCTGCGCTGAAAACAAAGAAAATCTCATGCCTCAAAAGCCCTCTGAGATCTGCAGGTAGTTTCCGGAGGTGCCCTTAACTATATCACAAGGAAGCTATTTTTTCAACAGTCTTGAAAGAAGCCCCTGCAGTTTCAGCCAGCGCTTATGCTCCATCAGGGGGAACCCGCCGTAAAGTCCGGGAGCTTTCACGCTTTTCGTCACACCGCCGCGCGCGGCGATGGTTGTAAAGGGAGCGATTTCAAGATGCCCTGCCGTCGCACTCTGACCGCCCATGACCACATTGCGCCCCAGTCGTGACGACCCGGCGAGCCCCACCTGCGAAACCAGCACGCTGTATTCACCGATGACACAGTTGTGCCCGATCTGCACCAGATTGTCAATCCGCGCCCCTTTTTTTATGACCGTGCTCGAAAAGACCGCCCGGTCGATCGTCGTATTGGCGCCGATCTCGACATCGTCTTCGATCACCACGTTTCCGTTTTGGTAAATTTTGACGTGTTCGCCCGTTTTCGTCGTGGCGAACCCAAACCCGTCGCTGCCGATCACCGTCCCCGCATGGATGATGCAGTCGTTCCCAATCTCGCAGTCACGGTAAATAGTGACATTCGGGTATAAAACAGTATTGTCGCCGACGCGAACATTGTTTCCGATGAAGACGCCCGGCATGATATGGCACCCTTGGCCAATCTGAGCTCCCGCCGCGATATAGGCACCGGGCTCCACCACACTCGCTTCACCTATACTCGGGGCATCGCCCGAGTTTTCCAGACGCTTCGGCGCGAAAAACGCCGAGGCCTTCGCCAGCGTGATATAGGGCTCTTCCACGATCAACGCAATGGTACTCTCGGGTAATTTTGAAGCCATCTCCTGTGTGATGAAAACGGCTGCCGCACGCGTACCGGACAGCTGCGAAGCATATTTTGGTTTTTCCAGGAAGCTGACTTCACTCTTGTCGGCGTCGCTCAGGGCATTCAAACCGGAGATTTCGATCTCGTCACCTGTATACTCCACAGAGAGCCTGCCGCAGATTTCGCTGAGTTTCATGATTATCCCCTGTGTGTTCTCTCTTTTGCCAGTTTGGCCAGACGGCTTTGCAGCCTTGCCCACTGACGGTGTTCCATCAGCGGGTAGCCGCTCCATATCTTGCCGCTCTCCGTAATAGACTTGGTAACGCCTGAACGCGCTGTGAACGTGCTGAACGGCGCGATCTCCAGGTGGTCGGTGAATGCCGTTTGACCGCTGACGACGCAGTTGCGTCCCAGTGACGTCGAACCGCCGACACCCACCTGCGCGACCAGAATCGAGTCTTCGCCGATATCGCAGTTGTGCCCGATATGCACGTTATTGTCGATCTTGGTGCCGCGCCGGATGCAGGTCGAGGCGAACACCGCGCGGTCAACGCTGCAGTTGCTGCCGATCTCGACATCGTCTTCGATGATCACGTTCCCGTTTTGGTAGATTTTGACGTGTTCGCCCGTCTGGGTATGCGAATACCCGAACCCGTCCGCACCGATTGTCGTCCCGCCATGAATCCGGCACTGTTTGCCGATGACACAGTCGCGGTAGATCGTCGCGTTGGGCAACACGACCGTTCCGTCTCCGACGGAGACATTGGAGCCCAGATAGGCTCCTGCCATAATCGTACACCCTTTCCCGACCGTCACGCCGTTTTCCAGATTGGCTCGGGGATCGACCACACTGCCCTCCCCAATCACGGGAGCCGGATCATCTACATCGACGTACGGCGGGGCGAAGAGAGCACTGGCATAGGCCATGGAGAGTGCGGGATCGTCACAGACAAGCGCACGGGTAGATGCAGGAACGGACGGTGCAAGTGCCTGTGTTACCAGTACGGCGGCCGCCTTTGTTTGTTGCAATGAAGTGAGATAACGCTCTTCTGTAATAAAGGAGAGTTGCGAGGAATCGGCATCGTCGAGCGTGTTCATCCCGCTGATGTCGATGTCGTTCCCCGAATAGGTCAGATCAAGTGCGGAAGCGACCTGAGAAAGCAGCACTCAGCGCTCCAGCGCGACCGTACCGCTGCGTACGATCTCTTTGGGGTTGAAGCGCTTGACGGCTTCGAGGTAGTGCGAAACGCGTCTGGGCTCGTCCGCGACCATAGCAATGATAATGTCCCTGCCGACATTGACGATCTTGCCGTTGTAGGCATTGCACAGCGTCTCGATATCGGCCAGACTCTCCGTGACCGGAAACTTGACCAGCGCCATCTCTTTTTCGACAAGGTCCGCATGTTCATACACCCGCAGCACCGGAATCAGTTTGTGCAGCTGCTTGATGATCTGCTCGATGACGCGAACGGAACCTGAGGTCGCGATGGTCAGACGGGAGTATTTCGATTCCGGAATCGGCGCGACCGTCAGCGATTCGATATTGTAGCCCCGAGCAGAAAAGAGGTCCGTAATGCGTGAAAGGGCACTTGCCTCGTTCTGGACGATGACCGATACGACTCTTCTTTCATTTTGCATTATTTATCCTTGTACTCTAACATCATATTGAACAGCGACCCGCCCGCCGGGACCATCGGAAGCACGTTTTCAAACCGAGACACCTTGACGTTGATCAGCGCGACCACATTGCGCTCGAGCGCGTCGTTAAGCGCCGCGTCGAACTCCGCTTTGGTCTCGACGTTGTAGCCCGCTCCGCCGAACGCTTCGACCAGCTGCACCCAGTTGGGCTGCACGGAAAGGTCCGTTTCCGCATAGCGCTTGTCGTAAAAGAGTGTCTGCCACTGGCGTACCATCCCCAAAAACTGGTTGTTGAGAATAATATTGACGACCGGGAGCTTGTACTCTACCGCGGTCATCAGCTCCTGAATATTCATCAAGATAGAGCCGTCGCCAGTGAAATTGACACTGACGCGCTCCATATCCCCGCGCTTGACCCCCATGGCCGCCGGAAAACCGAAGCCCATCGTCCCCAATCCGCCGGAACTGATCCATTGACGCGGACGCGTAAAGGGGTAGAACTGCGCCGTCCACATCTGATGCTGTCCGACGTCGGTCGTGACATTCGCCTTCTCACCCAGCAGTTCACCGACGCGCTCGATGACCCACTGCGGTTTGATGACACCCGGCTCCTCTTCATACCCCAGAGGATGGAGCTTGTCAAAGTGCTCGATGGTCTCCAGCCACGGCGCATAGCGTTCCGAATCGATCTTGCCTTTGGAAAGTTCGATCATCGATTCGACAACGTTTTTGACATCGCCGACGATCGGGTAATCGGCATTGACCAGTTTTGAAATGCTCGCGGGGTCGATATCGACATGCACGACATCGGCATTTTTGGCAAATTCGGAGAGTTTGCCCGTGACCCGGTCGTCAAAACGCGCCCCGAGCCCGATAACAAGGTCCGTTTCACTCATGGCCATGTTCGCCGCATAGGAGCCGTGCATCCCCAGCATGGAGATGACCAGCGGGTTATCCGCCCCCATCACGCCGCGCGCCATAAAGGTTTCGACCGCGGGAATCCCCGTCAGACTGGCAAATTCGCGCACTTCATCGGCAGCATTCGCGCTGACGATCCCGCCGCCGAGGTAGAGCAGCGGGCGCTTGGCTGCCGCGATCGCTTCGATCGCTTTTTTGATCTGGCGTGCGTTCCCCTTGGTCGTCGGTTTATAGGTTTCGAGCTCCACGGGCTTGCTGTAATCAAATTCGGCCAGCTGCGCCGTGACATCTTTGGGAATGTCGACATGTACCGGTCCCGGCCTGCCCGAAGCCGCAAGATAAAACGCCTCTTTCAAAACACGCGACAGGTCAGCAGCATCGGTGACCAGGTAATTGTGCTTGGTGCACGAACGGCTGATCCCGACCGAATCGATCTCCTGAAACCCGTCCGTTCCGATCAGAGACATCGGAACCTGACCGCTAATAACGACGATGGGAATGGAATCCATATAGGCATCGGCCAGTCCGGTGACGGCATTGGTGAAACCGGGGCCGGAAGTCACCATGGCGACCCCGACTTTTCCGGTCACTTTCGCGTACCCCTCGGCGGCATGAATGGCCGCCTGTTCATGCCGGGTCAGGACATGCTGAAAATCATCTTGTTTATAAATTTCGTCATAGACATTCATGATCGCACCGCCGGGATAACCGAAAACGGTATTGATCCCTTCATGCTTCAATGCCTCGATGACCATCTGTGCGCCACTCATCTGCATGGCTCTCTCCTCGCGTTTGCAAACCCTCCAGGTATTTTCCCCGGCGGCAATAAAAATGGAGTAATTATAGTGGATGTATCGTTAAACAGGGG
>JANTHE010000144.1 GCA_024762585.1 Sulfuricurvum sp.
GGTGTTCCATCAGCGCACTTTCGACCTCGAAAGGACCGACCATGTGCCCGGAGGTCTTGATGATGTCGTCCGCACGGCCGACGAACCAGAAATAGCCCTCTTCATCCCTGTACGCGAGGTCGCCGGAGATATACCATCCGCCCACGAAACTCTTCTTGTACTTCTCCTCGTTGTGCAGATAGCCGCGGAACATGGAGGGCCAGCCGGGTTTCAATGCCAAATCGCCCTCTTTTCCCGGTTCCGTCACCTCCGTGACGCTTCCGTCGTCGTTGCGGCGCACGATCGCCGCCTCGATGCCGGGCAGCGGCCGCCCCATCGATCCGGGTTTGATATCCATACACGGGTAGTTGGCGACCATGATGCCGCCCGTCTCCGTCTGCCACCAGTTGTCGTGAATCGGCATCTTGAGCTTTTCCATCCCCCAGACGACCGCTTCGGGATTAAGCGGCTCGCCCACGCTCTGAATGACCCTTAGATGCGAAAGGTCGTACTGCGCGAGCGGGTCGAAATCGAGCCGCATCAACCGGCGTATTGCCGTCGGCGCGGTGTACCAGACATTGACCTTGTACTCTTGCAATATGCCGTACCAGCGCTCAGCGTCGAACTCCGCCTCGTCGACGACGTTGGTCACGCCGTGCAGCCAGGGCGCGATGATGCCGTACGACGTCCCGGTCACCCAGCCGGGATCGGCCGTACACCAGTAGATGTCATCCGGATGGAAATCGAGTACGTACGCGCCCGTCACCCAGTGGGTGTACATCGCCTTGTGCACGTGGATCACCCCTTTTGGCATTCCCGTCGTACCGCTCGTGAAGTGCAGCAGCGACATGTCTTCGGGCTCCGTCGGTTCGATTTCGAACACCTCGGAGGCCTTCTCCATAAGGCGCGGCAGCGAAAGCACCCTTTCATCCACGTCCTCCTCGGCATCGATCAGAAGCACATGGCGCAGTTCCGGCAACTTGTCCATCTGCGGCGCGACCTTCTTCTCAAAGAGCCGCTTGGTCGTCAGCAGGCCGCGGGCGTCGCCGCGCTGCATGCGCTGCAGGATCGGCTCGGGCCCGAACTGCGAGAAGAGCGGGCACATGACGCTGCGGTTTTTCAAAATCCCCATCGCCCCGATGTAGAGCTCCGGCAGGCGCGTCGAAAGGGTGTAGATACGCTCACCCTTTTCGAAACCGAGCGTCTTGATGACGTTGGCGAACTTCGCGCTCTCGCGTTTCATCTGCGCGTAGGTGAAAGTCCGCTTGTCGCCGTTTTCGCCCAGCCAGATCAGCGCCGGCTTGTCTGAAAGCGCTCCGTCGGCATGGCGGTCGATCGCTTCGTAGGCAATGTTGAGTCCGCCTGAGGGCAGGGCGTCGAAGTGTGACGCGACACTCTCCCATTCGAACGCATCGTATGTCGACTGGTAATCGGTCATATTGGGCTGAACCGAAAACCCCTTGGAATCTTTTTTTATGCGTGCTTCTTCCATTCCCTTTCCTTCTGTCGATTGATGTTAAAACAGTATAATCCAAATATGTTAAATATAGAGAAAACGGGCGTAAAGAGATGGCGCCTGATCGACAGCGGCGCGGGATCGGCCAAATGGAACATGGCCGTGGATGAAGCGCTGCTGCGCAGCTATAAAGAAGGCGATACCCCGGTTCTGCGTCTGTACCGCTGGCAAACGTCCTCGATCAGTTTCGGCCGTTTCTCCCGCCCCGAAGAGACGCTGGACTACGCAAGGGTACGTTACGACGCCGTCGACACCGTCCGGCGCATCACCGGCGGCGGTATCCTCGTGCATAGCGGCGACCTCTCCTATTCGCTGACCGTGCCGCGTGCTTTGATAAAGGAGAGGGGGGTCAAGGAGAGCTACCATTACCTGTGCGGCTTTCTGATCGCACTCTACCGGCGGCTGGGACTCGATGCCGGATTCGCCCGTGAGCGGCGGTTAGAAACATCCGGCGGCGACGTCTGTCTGGCGGGGCGGGAAGCCTACGATATCGTCGTGAACGGGAAAAAACTCGGCGGCAACGCCCAGCGCCACAGCACATCAGCGATGCTGCAGCACGGCACCCTCCCGCTCTCGATCGACCGGGAACGGTTCGCGCCGCTCTTTCGGAAGGATTCCGGGCTCGACAAGGCGGCGACGCTCGACGAGACCGGAATCGGAATGGATATCGACGCCCTGAAACCAGTACTCTTAGAAGCGTTTCGCGACACGTTCGGCGCACGCCTCGAACCCGACACCCTGCGCGAGGAAGAAAAGGTGCATGCGCAGACGCTTTTAGATAAAAAATATGCAACGGAGGCATGGAATGTCCACGGCAAAGAGCGAATTTAGCAAACCCGAATGGCTGCGTAAGCGCATCCGGCTCAGCGACCTGCGCGACGTCGAGGCGCTGCTCGCCAAAGGGAAGCTGCACACCGTTTGCCAGGAGGCGAACTGCCCCAACATCGGCGAATGTTTCGCACGACAGCAGGCGACCTTCCTCATCCTCGGCAACCGCTGTACGCGCCACTGCACCTACTGCAGCGTTCCCAAGGACATCCCCCTGCCACCGGACCCGAACGAACCGGAACATGTCGCCGACTCCGCCGAAGCGATGGGGCTGCGCCACGTCGTCATCACCAGCCCGACCCGCGACGACCTTCCTGATGGAGGTGCCACGCATTTCGCCGCGACGGTGCGGGCCATCAAGGCGCGCGACGCACGCATTGTCGTCGAGCTGCTCATCCCTGACCTGCAGGAGAACCAGGAAGCGCTGCGCGTCATCGCACACAGCGGCGCCGAGATCGTCGGGCACAACCTCGAAACGGTGCCGCGGCTTTATCACATCCGAAAAGGGGCACAGTATGAGCGCTCCCTGCGCGTCCTGAAAAAACTCAAAGCACTCAACCCGGACATCCGGACAAAAAGCGGCATCATGCTGGGGCTGGGCGAACGCGAAGAGGAGGTAACGACCCTGCTGCGCGACCTTCTCGAACATGACTGCCGACTGCTCAGCATCGGGCAGTACCTCTCGCCCGGCAAAGGCTACAGCGACGTCGTCGAGTTCGTCCCGCCCGAGCGCTTCGAGCGTTTCCGCGACATCGGCATGGCGATGGGGTTCGACTACATCAAAAGCTCCCCCTATACCCGCAGCAGCTATATGGCGGAGGAGTATCTTACCCGCTGAACTCTTTGTCTTCTTCTCAGGATGTAGACTCCTGAACTCTTTAATACAAAAAGCCGAAAAGCCAAAGAGGAATTTTGTTACCCGAACCCGCAGTCAGGCCATCTGCTACGATGTAACTATCCGGCAGCTCTTTGATCTGCCCAAAACCTTTATCTTTGCCTCCGATTTCAATGGTATATTTTCTTGACACAACGAAATCGCCTTCTTTGGAAACATTCAAAGGATACCTAGAAGCGACCTGGTTGGCGAAAAACGTCTCTCTCACAGTACCGATCTCAGCGTTCTCGCAATAGGCATAAAGTAAATTCGTATTGTTCAAATAAATCTTGGCAGGCTTTTGGACTTTTTTGAGCCCTGCAACATTCTCATCCACAAGCAGGAGCATCTGCCCGTCGTTCAGGTACGTGATATAGTCATAAAGCTTCACGCGGCTGATCTCCGCCATGGTAGCAATCTTGGAGTAGTTCACTTCAAAAGGTTTGCTCTCGCAGACGACTTCCATCAACTTTTTGAGCTTATACGTGTACTTTTGCTCGATCAGCCCTAAAGATGTAAGGTCAAGGTCAATAGTTAGGTTGATGGTATTGAGCAGGTTTTGGTAGTAAACGCTTTTTTTATCGAAGTAAAACGGGTAGTAGCCTGTTTTCAGATAAGCGCCGAACTCACCCAGAATGTCAAAGCCATGCGCAATGATCTCTTTGGCTATCGTGCGATGCTTTCCAAGTATGTCTTCGAGAGAATAGCTGTCAAGCATCAGCTTGTATTTGACCTCGAGATACTCTCTGAAAGAGAACCCGTTTAGATTGTAAAGCGTCACCCTTCTGCTCAAGTCGCTCCTGGCGTTGAGCAGGGAGGTTGCGCTGCTGCTTGTGAAGATCACTTTGATCTCAAAAAGATCGTAGATCGTTTTGAGATGCGCCGCAAAATCCTCATAGCGGTGCACTTCATCGAGCAGCAGATACTTTCCTCCGCTTTCCACAAACTCCTCTACCAGATCGATCAGATCGACACCGCTCAAAAAAGGATAGTCCAGCGAGATATATAGCGCCTTATCACCTCGTGCCTGCAACTCACCCAGATACTGAAACAGCAATGTCGTTTTTCCCACACCCCTGGCACCGAAAACAGCGATCATCTTGTCATCAAATTCTATTTCGTCATAAAGGTATCGTTTGTAGGTAATATCAAAAGAGGTTTGCAGCCTGTTTTGGTACTTTATGATTTTGTCCAGCATGAAGAGCCTTCTTGTAAATGTCTATAAACA
>JANTHE010000145.1 GCA_024762585.1 Sulfuricurvum sp.
TAAAAGTGATCTCGGCATACTCCTTGCACGCGCTGCACCACTCTGCCGAGAAGTCCAGCATTACTTTTTTTCCCGGGTTCGCGGCAATGATGGCATCGAGCTCCGCGCCGGAGTGAATCACCTGAAACGGCAGGCCGTGTTCAGCGGAGGCCGCCGTGGTTCCCTTGTCGCAGAGCTTCACTTCAAAGCCCTTGAGCGGGTGCATCATCGACGTCCCGCCCGAAAGCGCGCCCACCAGCAAAATCGTGCCGTACAGCATAAAGACTATGCCGATCGCCTTGATGAACGACTGCCATGAGCGGCGCACCCCGTCTTTGAGCGGTTCGAACGCGCCGAGGTAGACCGCGGAGACAATAAAAAAGATTGCCCAGAGCATCATCGTGATCCAGTCGGGAATAATGCGCGACACCATCCAGAGGGCGATGCCCATCATCACCGCCCCGAACACTTCGGTCACCGTGTTCATCCAGCCACCGGGGCGTGGCATGAATTTGCCCGCCCCCAGCCCGATCAGCAGCAGCGGCACGCCCATACCGAGGCTCATAACAAACAGCGCCGCACCGCCCAGCGCCGCGTTGCCCGTCTGGCCGATGTAGATCAGCGCTGCGGCAAGCCCGGGCGCCACGCAGGGACCGACAATGAGTGCGCTCAAAAAGCCCATGACCGCGACCCCGGCAAAGCCGCCCTGCTCTCCCGCCCTGTCCGACGCGCGGGTCAGTTTGGTCTGCAGCGCCGCCGGCAGCCCGATCTCGTAGAAGCCGAACATGGAGAACGCCAGCGCAACAAAAATGAGCGCGAATCCGCCGATGGCCCAGGGGTTTTGCAAGATGACCTGCAAATTCTGGCCGAACATCCCCGCGGCAATGCCGGCAATAGTGTACGCCACCGCCATCGCCAACACATAGACCAGCGAAAGCGTAAAGCCGCGTTTCATCGTAATGTTCTCCCCCTGCGAGACGATGATGGAGGAGAGGATCGGAATCATCGGGAAGATGCACGGCGTCAGCGACAGCGCCAGACCGAAGCCGAAAAACAGGGCGAGAATCGTCCAGAGGTTTCCGCCTTTGAGCGCATCGACAATCAAGTCGGTCTCGCTGCCGCCGGTTGGCGCTGCCGCCGACGCTGCCTCGGCGACGGGAAGTGTCGGCAAGGAGGCCGCCTGCGTGCTCTTTGTTGCCGCTTTGCCCGGATCGACTGTAAAGGTGTACTCTTTATGCTGCGGTTCGTAACAGAGCCCCTTGTCCGAACACCCCTGATAGTCTAGAGCAAGCGTGACGGGGAGCGGTTGCTTTGCCCTAGAAACATCAAGCGTAACCGCAATAGGGATATCATGCATATAGACCCGGTCTCCGTCATGCGCTTCGGGCGAAGCTTTGATATCCAGACGGGCGATGGAAACATCTGCCGGGGCCTTGACCTTGACCTCCAGCTTGTCGGCATAAACGTAGATACCTTCCGCCAATGCAATGTCAAAGGCGACAGTTTGATCATCTTGTAAAACAGCTTTGGGCTTGAATGCCTGCTCAGGCATCAAGAAGCTGCTTTGAAAAGCGAACAGCAGTGATGAAAAGAGTAAAATGAAAATAGCGGTAATCTTTTTCAATATAGCTTGCCTTGGAAAGAAATGTGCATAATTTTAGCGCATAATACGATAACCAATCCGTAACCGCTGTCACATGCGTAAGGTTTTTATCCAGACCTATAGCCTATTATTGCGTATATCGCCAAAGGATCGACATGCCCAACCGACTCGCCAACGAAGACTCGCCTTACCTGCAGCAGCACAAGGACAACCCCGTAGACTGGTACCCGTGGTGCGATGAAGCGTTCGAACGCGCGCGCAATGAAAAGCGTCCCATCTTTATCTCCATCGGCTACAGCAGCTGCCACTGGTGCCATGTTATGGAGCATGAGGTGTTCGAAAACGAAGCGATCGCCGCCTACCTCAATGAACATTTTGTCAGTATCAAGGTCGACCGCGAAGAGCGGCCCGACCTCGACAAGTACTACCAGGAGGTCCACCAGCTGCTCAACCGGCGTCCGGGCGGATGGCCGACCTCCATCTTCTGCACGCCCGACAACAAGCCCTTCTTTGCCGGCACCTATATTCCCCCGCAGTCACGCGACCGGATGTTGGGGTTTGAGGAGCTGACGCGCATCATTGCCACCAAGGTGGCAGAAGGCGACGAAAAGCTCTTTCAGAATGCCGATGATATCCAGAACTATCTCAAGCCCGAAGATCGCCCGAAAGAAGCCACGGTCCTTAAAGCCTCGATCATCCGGAACTTTGTCAAACAGGCGCAGCACAATTACGAAGAGCTCAACGGGGGGTTTTCACAACAGCCGAAATTTCCGCACACCTCTACCCTGAATGCCCTGCTCGACATCGTCTTGCTGCAACGCGACAAAGAGGCCGGAACCATGGTAACCCATACACTTGACACCATGCAGCGCGGCGGCATGTACGACCTGGTCGACGGCGGATTCTGCCGCTACAGCGTCGACAGCGAATGGCTTGTACCCCATTTCGAGAAGATGGCCTACGACAACGGGCTGCTGCTGGAGCTCTATGCCCGGACCGGGCGCATGTTCGAAGAGAGATCCTACACCCGCACCGCCGCGGAGATCGCCGATTTCATGTTGGACAAGATGCAAAAAGAAGGCCTCTTCTACTCCGCCAGCGATGCCGACAGCGAAGGGCATGAGGGCACCTACTTCGTTTACGCCTATGATGAAGTCTATGAGGCACTGAAAGCAGCGGGCTTTGAAGAAAAAGAGACCGAAGCGATTATGCAAACGCTGCATATCACGCAGACGGGCAACTTCGAAGGCAAGAACATTGTCTGGCTGGAAAACCTGCATGAGCGGCCAGAATGGTTCGAAAAAGTACGCGAGGTGCTGCGTAAACTGCGCCAGAAACGCGAATACCCATTCATAGACCGCAAGATCCAGACCTCATGGAACGCCATGATGATACGCGGCCTCTTCGAATTGGGCAAGAGCGATTCAACCTATACCGACGAGGCGGTCAGGGCACTGGAGGCGTTGACGAATTTCCTGATGCCAAAAGGGGAGCTATACCATACAGCACTCATCCACTCTACACCAAAGATTGGTGCCTTCTTGGAAGATTACGCCTATCTGGGCACCGCTTTTGTCAAGGCCTACGAGGCGACGCTCGACGACGCCTATCTGGTGCAGGCGCAGCAGATGGCCAACCATGCGCTTGAAACGCTCTACGACAACGGGCGATGGTATTTCAGCAGGGGCGAGTTCGTCACCGACGCCGACCCCACCGACAGCTCCTACCCCGGTTCCGTCGGCGTCATGGTCGACCTGCTGCTAAGCCTCGGTATTTTGCTTGAAGAGAAATACCGCCGTTTTGCGTTCAAGACTTTGGAGTACTACTCGGCAAAATTAGCGAAGACACCGATCTACTTCCCCTACCTGCTCAATCAGGCAGTGCGATACCTCTTTGAAGACCTCATCGTCAAAGCCGACGCAAACAAGCTGCTTGAAGCCGGCGATGCGCTTTCACGCGTCACCTATCCGTTTGTACACGTCAAAGCGACGGAGGATGAGGCTTATATGCTCTGCGGAGTGCAGAGCTGTTTTGCACAACTGCACAGTGCCGATGACATCGCCCCGACGATACAGGAAAAGTTCTCGACCTGAATCTGCTTCCCAACCTTCACTCCATCGGAGCGTAGGCGTAGGTGATCAGCGAAACGACAGCCCCCTGAGGGTCCTGAATGACGCAAAAACGTCCGACAGTCGGGATATCCGTCGGCGGGACAATGATGTTACCGCCGAGTGCAGTGACTTTCTGCGCCGAGGTATCGACGTCGTCGACTGTGATATAGTTTCCCCAGTGCGGCGGAATCTGCTCTTTGTTTTCTACCATGAGGTTTTGCTTGTCAAACATCCCGGCAACCGGATGCGGTACCCCCTCGACCTTCACCAGCGTATACTCCATCCCCGCATCCATGTTCGTCTCAAACGACCACCCGAGCAGTTTTCCGTAAAAGGCTTTCGCCCCCGCTACATCGCTCGTAGTCAGCTCGAACCAGCTGAACATTCCGCCAATTTGCGTTGCATCTGCCATGTTGAACCTCCGTTCTCATGATTTGGAATCATTATATCACGGATGCGCCCCTGTGGTATAATCGATCCATGGGAACCAAACGCAATATGATCGGAACGGAGCTGGAAAAAGGAGATATCTTAAAAGATATCATTCATGACGAACGAAGAATCGAGAGTGCCGAAGCGTTCGAGAAGGAGCGCCGCAAACATAATAAAGACGGTAAGCGCCGTGTCGCGGTCTGGATCAAAGAGAGTGTCATCGCGTATGAAAATGAGCTGCAAAAGCTGCAGATTGAGCTGCTGAAGATGCAACGCCATGTCAAGGAAAAAGGGCTGAA
>JANTHE010000146.1 GCA_024762585.1 Sulfuricurvum sp.
AATCTCTTTATAGTCATGCGCGATGAACCGTTCGTTGTTCGCTTTGGGTGTCAGGCTGATATGCTCTATCCGTACGTTCGGCAACAGTGTACGCGAGAGTACCGCCCGCCCCGCTTCGTAGACCGCCGTCTCTTCAAAGAGCTGTTCGGGCGAAAGATACGAATGCTGATCACCGTACTTGATCTTGTTGATCTGCTCTATCAGAATCTCCTGAGTAATCGCCTCGATGCCGTGGCGCATACAGTAAAACGAAGCCTCCTTGCCCAGCAGCTCCAGCTGCGAGCCGGTAAAACCGGTGGTGTACATTAGCAGCTTTTTCATATCGAACGCGCCTGCTGTTGGCTTTTGTTCGATGATTCTGTCCAGAAAATATTGCCGGGCGTCCTTATCGAGGTTGTTGATCTCGATGTGGATCTCCACCCGCCCCGGCCTGATGATGGCCGGGTCGATGTTCTCCTTGTAGTTCGTCGCGGCAATCACGAAGACCTGCTCTTTGCGGTGCGCGGAGAAACCATCCATTTCCGAGAGCAGCTTGTTGATCGGCACCTCTTTGCCCCCGCCCTCTCCCCGGCGGCCGAGCGTGTCTATCTCATCGATGAAGATGATGGCCGGAGCGTACTCCTTGGCTTTGGAAAATATCTGGCGTGTGCGTTCGGGCTGCAGCAGCTCCAGGCCGGTCGTCGAAATGAACGGCAGTTCCGCCTCCTTGGCAAACGCTTTGGCCAGCATCGTTTTTCCCGTCCCCGGGGGACCGTAGAGCAGCATCCCTTTGGGGGCCGCGACGTCGAAACGATCGAGCAGTCCAGGCTCTTTGAAGAAGGTGATCACTTCATGCAACCGCTGTTTGGCGACATGGTGGCCGGCGATATCCTCGAAGGTGATGCGAGGAATGTCGAAAACCAGTCCGTCTTCACTGAAATCTTTAATGCGGATCACCTGTTTGAACCGGCAGCTTTTGATTTTGTAGGTGATGACTCCTTTGCGCTCCGTGACGCTCTCCTCGAGTTCGAGTGTCAGGCTTTTTCGAAACAGTTCGCGTACCAACTCTTCCTCTTCGATCAGGGGGGCAACTTTTTCACGAATGAACTGCTTGCAGGCTTTCGATACCGAAACCGTGATGTCGCGAAAAGCGCTCGTGGGCTTCCCCGAATCAAGCATATGCTCCGTGATTTTGTTGAAAAACGACGAACTGATCTTGTCCTTGATCCGCCTGGCATCAAGTTCGGGAGCATAGTTGAGGATCTGCAGTTTCATAAAGCTCTCGAAATGCCTGGCCGGATTGAAGAGCATATCGTACTGCTGTTCAAACTGGCGCTTGTATGCCTCAAAGGCGCGGACCGCAATCTGCTCATATGCGTCATATTCGAGTTTATTGAACAGCACGATGTGCGCTTTTGAAAAGCGCGAAACCAGTTCGGGGACGATCGCCTCTTCTGTCCCGCCGCTTCGTGTATCGCGCTTGCGTTCGCGTTTGATGGCCTCGAGAATCATCGATTCCGCCTGTACGTAATCCCGTCTCACCAGCTCTTTGAAGCGGTAATCGAGATAGAGCTCCTTGCCCAGGCTGGTGGTGATGATGAAGATGCACTCCCTGAAGTCTACCCAGTAATTCGCCGTCGATTCGTTGTAGTTCGCATCTTCGTTTTCGTTGCACGGATCGTCGGTCACCTTGTCCCAGCCGCAGTTGTCGCGCATGCGGCCGCCTTCGAAAATGGAGAGCAGATTGCTCTGAATGACATTGTCGCACTTCTCGAACGCATCGAGCACGATGATGGCCTTGGGGTTTCGGTGCACGAACCCGGTCAGCTGGCCCACGCCATACCCTTTCCAGCCCGGCGGGTAGCCATAGAGCTCTCCGCCGTTTTGCTGATGGTACTGCGTCATGTCGAACTGCATGATCTTGTAGCCGGGCAGCTGCTTTGTCATCAGTTCGGCCAAAAAGGTTTTTCCTGTCGCGGGGGAGCCGAGAAAGAGGTAGGTCGCCTTGGGCCCTTTGGGGTCCCTGACACTGTTTTTAATGCTGTTGACGACGGTCGTAATGGCCTGATCCTGACCATACAGCTCTTTGCTCAGCTCCGTTTTCATCTTCATGGCGAGCTGAAGGTTTTCATGCGAACTGATGACAGGCAGCTCTTCGAAGTCCTCGTCTTCGTAATCTTCTTCGTACTGTTCTATGGTCGCTTTGATCAGCTTTTCCGTGTCCGTCATGCTCTACCTTTTGGTACTATTTCTCGGTGACAGCATAACGGGCGGGCTTGAAACTCTATTGATACACGCATGTTATATGGAACGCCTCAAAAAAGCAAAAAGATACTCATGCATCCTTTGGTGCACCTATGCTAAACTCACACTATGGCTACGCAACACGAAGAGCAAACGGCACTCCTGACCAAAACACCGAAGCAGTTCGCTGTATTTATGCTCAATGACGACTACACTACCTGGGAATTTTGCCTGCGGATCATCACCTCCGTCTTCAACAAAACCATTTCCGAAGCGGACGATATTACCCATGACATTCATACGCGGGGAAAAGGGCTATGCGGTATTTACAGCTTTGAAATCGCGGAGACGAAATCCGCAGCGGTTGAAAGAGAGGCGCGACGGGAGGGCTTCCCCATGCGCTGTTCGCTCGAAGAGATGTAACGGTTACTGGCCGCCGCCGATGTCGCCGCAAAGGTCCATGTAGTGTTTATCGTTGCGCGGCATGGTTTCACTCATATCTCTCGCTTTTTCAAGTGCCGTAATGACACAGTGCAGGTTTTCATAAGGCAGATGAACTTTCCAGTCATGCCCGTCCCCGTCCATGGAAATGGCGATGCTGACGACCGGGCTGCTGAATTCCCCATAGGGCTGTTCAATATGGGCGACACTGATGAAGCCGCCTTTGGTGTGCGGAAGGTTGAGGTTGGCGATCTCTACATTTGATTTTGGCATGCTATGCTCCGTATTGGATTTTTAAAGTACCCATCTGAAGGTCTTGAGTGTGATTGTGTCCAAATACGGCTGAGATAAAATTCAACTTTTTCTTATAATTCAATCGCCACAGAATTCTTGAGCATCTTATTACTCCATCAAGAAGCGGCAACTAACGCTATACTTTCATATGATTCCATTCAACCATCTTGGCTGGCTGTTCAACCGTTTCGGAAACGCCGTCTATCCCCGTACCGTGATCGAAGCAATTTATGGTGCCGTCCGTCCTGTTCAAAGCGGCGGCTCGGTACTGGACCTCGGCGCAGGTACCGGCATCGCCGCTGCGCATGCGTATCGGTATCGAAGGGACCTTCGTTACGTCGCTGTCGATCCGGCTGAGGGAATGCTTCGTTATGTTCCCGACCCCATAGAAACTGTCTGTGCCGGTGCCGAAGCGCTGCCGTTTGCGTCCGCATCGTTTGACGCACTGCTGCTGTGCGAAGCCCTGCACCATTTTAATGATCCAGATGCCGCTTTTATTGAGATTGCCCGGGTGCTCAAAGCCGATGGCGTACTGTTTATTTATGAGTTCGATCCATCAACCCTGCCGGGACGCCTGTTGTCCCGCAGTGAAAAGTTGTTGGGCGAGCCGGGCCATTTCTACCCGTCCGAAATGCTTGTCAATACGCTTGAGACCCACGGGTTTAACATCACCGCACAGCAAACCGGTTGGCGGTATACACTTACGGCATCCCTTAAGCGCAGCGCTGAAAAATAGCTGTTTTTTCACTCCGGCTCCAGCAAGTTATAGCCTCTTATACAGGTTGGATCATTATGCGTCGGAGTATTGACATAGATTGAAACCTCACGCAGCCGCATCGCACCGGAATAGGGGTGCAACAGCGGCTGAAGGGCCTCCGGTTCTTTCACGTCAGGATCCAGCCAGAGTCGCCAGCTTTCAGGCTTCAGGATAACCGGCATGCGATCGTGAATCGGCCGCATGGTTTCGTTCGCCCGGGTCGTGATGATGGCTGTTCCGACGACGGTTTCCCCGCTTTCTGGATTTGTCCAGTTGTCATACACAGCAGCGAGTGCAAAAAAATCATGCTCGCCTCCGGGTGAAATCCAAAAAGGTACTTTGCCCTTAACGCTTTTATGCCACTCGTAAAATCCGTTGACCGGTACCAAGCAACGCTGTCGGGCAAAAGGGCCTTTGAATGTCGGTTTATTGCCAAGGGTCTCGGCTCTGGCGTTGATGGGTTGAAACGCAGCATCTTTCGCCCAGTGGGGTATCAAGCCAAAACGGGTATAGGTATAATCACCGGTGTTCAGCAGCGTCGCCAACGGCTGTGAAGGAGCGGTGTTGTAGCTTGAGTTCAGCGCGCCGATACGGTTATGGAATCGTGACACAAGGGACGTCGCTGTCACGACCCACTCCGTATCGCTGAAAAACCCTACCCTGCCGCACATGATCGTTACCCTTTATGTCCCGCACG
>JANTHE010000147.1 GCA_024762585.1 Sulfuricurvum sp.
CATACACAATTTATGCTCGATCAGTTCGCCCCGATCGCGCTTTATGAAAAACTTAACGCCGCGTTTGACGACGAAGTCTCTTTTTTATTCGAAAGCGCCGGCGGCAGCGGCGGAGACAACAGTATTGTCCTGATCGGCGCACGCGAACGTCTGCAGTACAAAGAGGGCGAAACACGCTACACCGATACCCGGGGCACCATCGAAGTGATAGAGACTTCTCCGTTCGATTTTCTGAAATCCTACTATGACAAAATTGACAGCGGGCCATACAAGGAACTCTGCAAGACACTCGGCATCGGGTATGCCGACGGATTCATCGGCTATATCGGCTATGACATGGTCAAGGTATTCGAACCGGTGCTGCAAAGCTACATGGATGCCCTCGACGACCCCATGCAGATCCCCGACCTCGACCTGATCCTGCCGAAACTCGTCGCGGTCTATTCGCACAAAAATCATAAAATCACCTTGCTCACAACTCTTGATGCCATTGCCGAACGTCTGCCCGAACTCGAAGCCGACATCAAAGGGGAATACGCCTATACACCGCTTATTCCGATGCAAGAGGATGAAGGCGGTTCGTTCGCCTTCAGCAAAACGCGCTTTTTCGAGATGGTGGCGGACTCCAAGGAGATGATCAAAAGCGGTGACGTTTTCCAGATTTTGATGACCAACCGCTATACGCGCAGTGCCAGGGTCGACCCTTTCAGTTTTTACCGCATTTTGCGGACCAAAAACCCGTCGCCTTATATGTTCTTGATGCAGTACGAGGATTTTTCCATCGTCGGCAGTTCTCCCGAAGTCATGGTACGATTGCAAGAAGACGAACTGCTGCTGCGCCCCATCGCGGGCACACGCAAACGGGGCCAGACCAAAGAGCGCGACCGCGAACTCGAAGAGGAGCTGCTTGCCGACCCCAAAGAGCTCGCCGAACACCTGATGCTGATCGACCTCGGCAGAAACGATGTCGGACGTGTCGCCGAAAAGGGGACGGTCACCGTCGAGGACATGATGCATATCGAGCGATACTCGCACGTCATGCATATTGTCAGCGACGTCACGGCGAAGCTGCGTGACGACAAGGATATGTTCGACCTCTTCATGGCCACCTTCACGGCGGGGACCATGACCGGGGCGCCGAAGATCCGCGCCATGGAGCTGATCGCCGAGTTCGAGGGGCTCAAGCGCGGCTTCTACAGCGGGGCCATCGGCTATTTCGGGTTTGATGGCAATATGGACAGCGCCATCACCATCCGTACCTCGCTGGTCAAACCGGACGAAGTGATCTTGCAAGCGGGTGCCGGCATCGTCGCCGATTCGCAGCCGGAGCTGGAATACCTCGAGGTGCAGAACAAGCTCGGTGCGCTCATGAGCTCCCTGGAGGACCTCAAATTTTGAACCCGGCTCTCTTCGCCATCTTCGGCGACCCCGTCCACCACTCCCGTTCACCGCTGATGCACAACCATCTTTTTAAAACAATGGGCTTCAACGGCTGCTACACCCGCATTCGGCTCGAAGACGGAGCACGTTTGCGAGAAACCTTTTTCAAGCTTGGTCTCAAAGGTGCCAACATCACCGTTCCGCATAAAGAAGCCGCCTTCGCAGCCTGCGACGACATTCGCGGTTTTGCCAACGACGTCGGCGTTGTCAATACCATTGTCAGCGATAACGGCCGCCTCATCGGCTACAACACCGACGCAGACGGTTTTCTCTTTGCCATCCGCGGTTTTGAAACGATCCGTTCCGTACTCATCATCGGTGCCGGCGGTACGGCAAGAGCCCTCTCGGCCCGTCTGCGCCAAGAGGGAATGAACGTCACGGTCGTCAACCGTTCTAAACCCCGTCTCGAACCGTTCATTCAAGAGGGCTTCAACACGCAGACATGGGATAATTTCACGCCCGGCAAATTCGACCTCGTCGTCAACACCACCTCCGCCGGACTCGAGGATGACAGCCTGCCCCTGCCCGAGGAGCTGCTGCTGCCCACGCTGAAAGCCTGCCGCTACGCCGCGGACGCCATCTACGGTAAAGTCACGCCGTTTCTCTCGCGTTGCCGCACCCTGGATATCCCCGCCATCGACGGCGCCGAGATGCTGCTGGGCCAGGGGGTGCTGGCCAACCGGCTGTTCACGAACGATGCTTTCGATGCCGATGAAACAGAGAAGGTCATGCGCGAAAGTTTTGCTTTTTGATGGAGAGTTTACAATGCGGTGGTTTGCATCGACACTGTTCTTGTGCGTAAATCTTTTTGCCTACAGCAACTGCGATTTTAAAACAGACACGTACGAGGCCATCTGCAGACAGGCGGTCCAAAAAGGGGTCAGCGTCGACTACGCCAACCGCTACCTGCTCTCGCCGCAGACAAAGACGCGCGACGAGAAGAGCCTGAAGCTTTTCAGCCCCAAGATGATCAAAGTGCACCACGCCAACGAAAAACGCGCCAACAATGCGCTGGTCGCGTTCGTACCCGAGATCGTCGACAACCTCAGACGGTACAAAGCCGTCTATGACGAGGCTGAAAAACGCTTTCACGTCAACCGCGAAGTGATCGCTGCCATTTTGGCCAAAGAGACCCGCCTGGGGCGCATCGGCAGCGGTCACGACGCGTTTACCGTCTTCAACACTCTCGTGCGCGAACTGCAGCCCGATACCCCGCGCAACCGCCGCCTGATTACGATGGCCGAACGCAACATCGTTTCACTGATGCTCTTTTGCTTTGAAAATGCCATTGCGCCCGGCGAATGCCGCTATAAAAGTTCCTATGCCGGAGCCGTCGGCATCCCGCAGTTCATGCCGCAGAACTTTTATCTCGTCGAAAGCTACGGCGACGCCCCGGGCGACCTGCAGAAAATGGAAGACGCGATCCTCTCCACCGCACGATTCTTACATGACAATGCCGGCTTCACAGAAACGATCGACTGGTCAAAAATCCCCGATATGGCCAACGTTGAAAACGGATGGTACGACTACGATTTCGCCAACGACAACGCCTCGTTTGCCTATGCCAAAAGCACAAAAAGCGGCAAAAAATACCACTGTTATGCCTGCGGAAGAGAAGCGCTGGCGTATCTGTCGGACTACGTCAAAAAGATCATGCGCTACAACAACTCCAGCAACTACGCCATCGGCGTGCTTCGGCTGGCGTACGATGCGCACTTCTCCCTACTTGCCGAATAGTTACCATTGCCTGTTACACTGTGGTTATAACAACCAAGGGCACCCCTAAAGGAATCTCATGCGCCGCTTTCTATTTTCATGCCTTGCCATCCTCTCCGCACTTTCTGCCGCCACGCTCTGCGATACACCCGAAAACCGCTCCCTGGTGATCTACAACAGCGGAATCGGACTCGTCCACGAAACGCGACATCTTTCGATAAATCAGGGCATGCAGAGCATCGTCTATCCGGGCATCGCCACCACAGTGCAGACCGACTCGGTGCAGGTAAAACTTCCCGAAGGGCTCGTCCTCTTCTCGCAACAGTACCGGTTCGACAAAATCACGCTGGCCAAGATATTGCAGGCCCAGCTGGGGAAAGAGGTGCGTTTCGTCAGGAAAAAAGAACAGGCTTCCAAAGGCATTTTGCTGGCGGCAAACCCGCCTGTCGTCCAGACCAAACGCGGCATCGAAAGCGGCATGAAATCCGGCGATTTCATCTTCGACACCATTCCCGACACGCTGATGCTGAAGCCCTCCCTGGTCTGGAATGTGGATGCGGCACACCCTGTCGATGGCGAGCTGGGACTGGATTACCTGCTCTCCGGTATTGGCTGGAAAAGCGATTATGTCCTCGCTTTGTCCGGTGAGGAGGCGGACCTGACCGGCTGGATCACCGTCGACAACCGTTCCGGAAAACGGTTTGAAAAGACCCGGCTCCACCTTCTTGCGGGCGATATCAACCGTGCGAACCTCCCCGTGCGCTATGCCCAAGCCATGGTCTATGACAAACGTGCGGCGGCCATGCCGGTAGCAGCGAAAGCGGTAGAAGGGTACCATCTGTACAGCGTCCCGTTCAACGTTACGCTTGCCGACAATGAAAAGACGCAGATCAAGTTCATCGATCAGCCCCGCCATCGCCTGAAAAGAACATACAACGCCCTGATGCCCTCCCCTTTTTCAGTCCGCGGTGAACAAAAAGTCCCTGTCACGCAGTCGCTGGAACTGTCCAAATTTCCCGTGGCACTGCCTGGCGGCATCGTCCGGACCTATTCCGAGGTAAACGACACAACGGTGCTGCTCGGCGAAACCCGCATCCCCAATACACCGAAAGATGAAAACGTCACCCTTCGCCTGGGCACCAATTTCGATATTGTCGCAAACAATCGGCTGGGTTCACGCCACGACGATAAGCGCTATCTTGAAGCCAGTGTCGAATACACAGTTTCCAATCGTTCCGAAGCACCGA
>JANTHE010000148.1 GCA_024762585.1 Sulfuricurvum sp.
CACGCCGCCCAGCACAAGCCACGTCAGGAAAAAGCTATCAATCCATCCTATTACGATCACGGCACCGATTAACGCGGTACCCGTTACAATCCGGGTTTTATTTTCAGTCAATGCACTCATTATATTCTCAATTTATCAAGATAAGTAATTATACTATTTTTCGACTGCGATCGTCTCATACTTGTTGTAGAGCACATTCGCGCCCTCTTGAATTTTCACTTCCCTTCGGGGGGTGTAATCGACCTCGAACACCCCCGGGCTCATGACCGAAAAATCCACGCAGAGTTTTGCCGCGGCGCGCAGGACGGTTTCGGGCACCTTTTGCTTGTCGGTCGTGATGATGACGTGCGTCGACGGGTAGTCGCGCATGTGCAGCCAGATGTCACGGGCACGGGCACGGGCCAGCAGGGCGATATTGCCGCGCTCGTTCTTGCCCAGCTGCACCTTGTAGCCTTCGATCCAGAAGGTCTCGATGGCGTCATCGGCTTTTGCCTTTTTGCCAACGTGCTGCTTCGGCGGAAAGAGCCGGGTGATCTCCTCCACATTCTGAGCCGCTTCCACCGTCGCGATAAAGTGCTTCAGATGGCTCACCTTCCCCTCAAGCCCCTCGCGCTCGATATGCATATTGGCTGCTTTTTGTTTCATCTTTTTCGAAAGCCGGAAAAAATGCTCGCTCACCAGATGTGCGGAGGCAAACGCCCGGGGCAGTGTCACTTCGACCGTCGTACCATCATAGTCATCCAGCCGTAATGCCGTCTGGTAGGGTTTTATCTTATAAAGATTGGCCAGGACCAGGTTGCCAAGATGCTGCAGGCGCTGCGCCTCCGCATCCAGCTGTGCCTCATCCTCGAGCACATCCAGATGACGCTGCAGCCGATGCAGCTTCTTCTCCAGCAGGCCGATCTTCTGTTTTTTTAGCGCAGACAGCCGTGCCGACTGCTCCTTGTCGCAGACATCGTAAAGGTACGCCTCGACATCTTCAAGCGGATACTCCTTAGGCGTGAACTGCGGGGGCGGGGGCGGCAGCAGCGGCTGTCCCACCCGCACGACACGGTACGAGGTGTCCGCGTCAATATGGCGAAGCGCTTCGAGCACTACCTCATCCTTGTCCAAAATAATCGCGTTGGTCGTTTTACCCGTGAACTCCAGCTGCAGTATCGTTTTCGAGTGTTTGTAGGCACCGTTCTGCACCGCTTCAATACGCAGAATCTTGTCATTTTGAAATAGAGAAATATCTGTAATCTGCGTACGGTTAAACCATTTCGCCAATACCACATCGAACGGAGCCTGGTACACCTTGGAGCGCCGGATATCGTGTCGGCACATTGCCAGATAACTATGTCCTTTTTGCATGTTGGCATACAATGCCTTGTCGCCGAGTACCAGCTTTATCGTCGTATCGTTGACACGGTGAATGGCATTGATATGGCGATACTGCCGAAGGTATTCGGCGATCTGGCGCAGATGAGAGAGTTTCATGGGCGGATTATACCGCAGACAACTTCATGAAAACAGCCGTTTCCACCACGATTTTTTTCGTCGCGGAAAAAGAATAATCTCCGCTTTCTCCCGGCGTCTACTTTTTTGCTCCAGTTTATGACGAAGTCTTTGCAAATGGACAGGCTGTATCAACAAGTCATCATTTTGCATAGGCACCTGCTTGCGTATTGAGGTAGTGCATCAGCTCACGCACTGCCTCTTCGTTTTTAATACGAAATGTAATTTCAATCCTGCGTGATGCCTCTTTATCCTCCTGGCCGTACGCACCCATAACCGGTTCGGCATAACTGCGTCCTGAAGCACTCAGATATTGCCGAAACAGTGCACGGTTGGCCGGATACTGAAGGTAAAGAAACTCCATAACGGCCAATGCCCTTTGCTGGGAAAGCTGAAGATTGTAGAGGTAGGTCCCGTCGGAGTTGGTATGTCCCTCAATAGTGATCAGATCAATATAGCGCCGCATCTGAGGATCCCTGAGCAACGTGTCCAAGTAACGCCCGAGGATGCGGCTAAGTTCCTCTTTCGATTCAGGCTTGAGCGTCGATTCTCCCTGATTGAACAGAATATTGCTCGACAGCCGCAGCGCTCCCGTTTTTGGATCGATACTGATGGAGTCACCCATCGTCTCTTTCAGGCGCTGCACGACTTTGACCTTGATTCCTGTGAGATTTTTTATTTTCACGCGGGTCAGGTTGAGGTCTTCGACTACCTGCTGGTAGTCACGGGTCTTCAGCAGCAGCGCCTTTTGCAGCTGAGCTACTTCATCATCACGCAGTTTGATCAGGTTCGTGTCATCTTCGTGCTGTCTGCTCATCACTCCCAACTGCTGCTGCAGTCCCTGCATTGCGGTTCTGGCTTTTCGCAGTTCCCCTTCAAGCGTGTTGGCATATGACTGCGCCCCTCCCAATTCCTCCTGCGTCTGAAGCAACAGCGCTTTTAGCGCATCCATCTCCTTTTTGCTCAGTGACAACAGACTCTTTTGTTCGTTCAGCTGCTGCTGATGCATTGCGAGCGCTTTTTCCGTTTCATCCAGTGCGTGCTTGAGTTGTGCCGCTTCAGACTCCAGCCGTGCTATCTCCATGCTGAGGTGAACATTCTCCTCATGCGCTGCCGCCATTCGTTTTTGCAGGTCGCGCAGCTGTTTCTTCTTTTCAGCCAATGCCTGTTCGCTCAGCCCAAGCGCTGCTTTCTCTTTTTGCAAATCCGCACGGATCGCCTGCAAATCTGAACGAATCAGCACTGTTTTTACGACAATAGCCCCGACAAGCAAAATGAAGACAAAAAGCAGTCCGGCCATCAGATCCGCATAGGAGATCCAGAAATTCTGCTCGGCATTGTTTTGGTGTTTACGCAACATCGCTACGGGATATCCTCACGATTGTCAATCTGTGCGATCTGTTCTATGATACGCGCCGTTTCGGAGTCGATCAGCGTCAATGTCTGTCGCAGTTTTTCAATAAACTGTGCATCAAACCCCTTGATCTGAAGATCGAACTGTTCTCCGATCTGATCAATTTCGTGTTTCATCTGTTCAATATTTGCAATCACCCCGCTATAGAGCTCATGGACATTCTCCGCACTGATATTGCCCAAAACCTCGTTGAGTTTCGCAATATTGCCGCTCAGTGTCTCCGCCACAGCCACGCCGCTTTTGTATTCCTGTGACAGTGCATCTTGCATCTGTGCCATTCGCACACCCTGCTGCTCCATCCCCTGCGCAAACTGCTCCAGACGTGTGCTCATGCTCTGCAGCGCTGTGGACATTGAGTCCTGCTGCTGCGACAGACGCTGTACCGCTGTGCCGGTCCGATCAATAAGCTGCTCCATCTCCGCTGCGGCTTTCTGTTCATGCTCGATAATTTTTTCAAAAATGTGCATCCGCTGCTCAAGCGTCGTATTTAGGCTTTCGATAAAGTCCTGAGACGCCATGGAGTCGAACACGGTGTTAAGCTTCTCAAAGTTCTCCATACTTTTACGGAAATAGGTCTGCTCGATCTCCTCCTTGCCCCAGAACAGCTCGCGCGTCCCCTCCTTAATGATCGCCGCGTCGCGCTCGAACCGGCTCACACCGCTCTTTTCAAAGAAGATCCACCAGATCGAAAGGAATATACCGTAAATAGAGACGTAAAACGCCGTGCCCACACCGCCGAGCAGTTTCGAAATCTCCTGTTCCAGCACCTCGGAAGTCTGCGCTGAAAAGTCAGGCATGGAGATGGCAATGCTAATGAAGGTCCCGAGGATGCCCAGCGTGGGGAAGATGCCAGCGGCGACGGAGGAGAAATTCTCGTTGCGCATCGATGCCGCTGCTTCGGCCATGAAATCATCCAGCGGGACATTGGCCTTTTCAATGCCTGCGATGGCGAGCAGGTTTTTGTTGATAAATACCGTCAGCTCTGCTTTCACCTTTGCAAAACCGCGCCGAAGCTTGCAGGCTGCATAATAGGCATTGTGCGGTAAGAAGAAAACCCAGATCAGAAAAATAACTCCGATCATCACAACACTGTGAAGCTCAATATTGAAATTGATTAGCCCGAGAAACCCTGCCAGCGCGAACACAAACAGCGCCAGAGGCAGCGAAACAAGCCATGCCATCCGCATACCGCAATTGCCTTTGCGCTGAAACTGCAGCGCAAGATCAGCGAATTCCGCTTCTGTGACCATTTCCACTCCGTTTTTTCTGCATGATATCCTAATTTATATAACAAATCCTACTCTATTCAAGTGTGCTATAATTTCGCAATTTTTTCAGGAGCAGACGTATGCGTGCACCAAAAGGGTTTGGCAAAAACTACTTTTCGCTTAGCGCCATTTTGGCCTATGCCAGCAGCGCATCGCTCCTTTCCGCCCACACCGGAATGCAGGCGCATCACCAAAGC
>JANTHE010000149.1 GCA_024762585.1 Sulfuricurvum sp.
GCATTTTTGACCATGTCAAGGTTGTGCTCGATGACCAGCACCGTGTTGCCCAGATCGACAAGATGGTGCAGCACTTTGGTCAGGCGGTCCACATCGGCAAAGTGCAGCCCCGTCGTCGGTTCGTCGAGAATGTAGAGCGTGTTGCCGGTATCTTTGCGGCTGAGCTCCTTGGAGAGCTTGATGCGCTGCGCCTCGCCGCCGGAAAGCGTCACAGCGTTCTGACCCAGCGTGATATACCCCAGTCCCACATCGTAGAGCGTCTGCAGTTTGGTCTTGATCTTCGGAATGGCCTCGAAGAATTTCAGCGCCTCTTCGACACTCATTCCAAGCACGTCGGCGATGTTTTTGCCTTTATACTCGATCTCCAGCGTCTGGGGGTTGTAGCGCGTCCCGCCGCAGGCGTCGCATTTGACCATGATGTCGGGCAGGAAGTGCATCTCGATCTTGAGCTCCCCCTCCCCCTGGCATTTCTCGCAGCGTCCGCCCTTGACGTTGAAGCTGTAACGGCTGGCCGTGTAGCCGCGAATCTGGGAGAGTTTCGTTTTGGTAAAGAGGTTTCGGATCTCGTCCATGACCCCCGTGTAGGTCGCGGGATTCGAACGCGGGGTGCGGCCAATGGGGCTTTGGTCGAGGTAGATCACCTTGTCGAGTTTCTCCAGCCCTTCAATCGCCACTCCGGCGACTTTGTGCACTTTGCGTGCGCGGTTGAGCAGTTCTCTGGCCGTGGGCAGCAGCGTCTGCAAAATCAGAGAGCTTTTACCGCTGCCGCTCACCCCGGTCACGCAGACAAAGTTTTTCAGCGGAAGGCGCGCGCTGAGGTTTTCGATATTGTTGATCGTGACGTTTCTGATCTCGATCCACTCCTCCTGCGCGCGACGGTGGTAATACTCGATGACTTTTTTCCCCGTCATGTAATCCGCTGTCAATGTTTTGGCGCGCAGCAGCTGTTTAAGCGTTCCGGAGAACACGACCTCACCGCCGTACTGCCCCGCGCCCGGACCGATATCGACAATGAAATCCGCGTGTTCTATGGTCTCTTTGTCGTGCTCGACGACAATGACCGTATTGCCCTTCTCCTGCAGGGAACGCAGCGTGCGGATGAGTTTGAGCGTATCGCGCTCGTGCAGCCCGATGCTCGGCTCGTCGAGGACATACATCACCCCCGTCAGCCCGCTGCCGATCTGGCTGGCGATTCGAATACGCTGCGCCTCGCCGCCGCTGATGGTGCGCGCGTCACGATCGAGGCTGAGGTAGCCCAGTCCGACATCGTAGAGAAAAAAGAGCCGTTCTCGGATCTCGTTTACGATAGGCGCGGCAATCATACTGTCCTGTGTGCTTAAGAAAGCGAAGGTCTCTTCGTTCTCGAACCAGCGGTAGGTGTCGTCGATGGGTTTGGAGATGACATCGCTGATCTTCTGGCCCGCAACATCGACGGCCAGACTTTCACGCCGCAGCCGGTGGCCGTTACAGACATTGCACACCTTCTCGCTCATGTAGTCCTGCAGGTCCTTTTCATCTTTGAACATGTCGTAAGCGATGCGGACGATTCCCGGCCAGATGCGCGTGACGGGATGGTTCTTCCATTTAAAGGTCACTTCGTCGACACTGCCGTGCAGTATGGCCTTTTTCTGATGCTCTTCCAGCTCGCGAAACGGCACAGTAATGTCGATGCCGGCGCTTTGGCAGAAGCCTTTGAGAAAGGTGAAGTAGTAGCCCTTGTTGAACCCGTAGACTATCTTGACTGCCCCTTTTTCAATCGGCAGGTCCTGATCGATGATCTTCTCCTGATCGAGCGCGTAGCGAATGCCGAGGCCGTCGCACTCGGGACAGGCCCCTTTGGGGGAGTTGAACGAGAAGCTCAGCGGTTCGAGCGGTTCGAAACTGACCTTGCAGTCAAAGCAGGCGTTGTGTTCGCTGTAGTGAATAATATGCTCGACAAGGTCAAGTTCCTCGAAGTTCATAATCTCCACTTCGACTTCGCCGTAGCTCTCCTTGAGCGCCTTCTCGACATCCTGCGCGATGCGGTCGCTGTTCTCCGCTTTGATCACGACACGGTCGATGACGACCTTGATGGTATGCTTTTTCGTTTTAGAAAGCTCGATCTCCTCGTCCAGCCGCACCATGACGCCGTCGATCATCGCACGCACATATCCTTTATGGCGTAGGGATTCGATAAGATCGGCGAAAGTTCCCTTCTTCTCCCGGATCAGCGGCGCGAGGATGACCGCCTTGGCCCCCTCGGGAAGCTTCTGCACCTGTTCGATGATGTCTGCCGCGGACATCTGCGAGATCTTCTTGCCGCACAGATGGCAGTGCTGCACCCCGATGCGCGCGAAGAGTAGTCGGAGATAGTCGTAAATCTCGGTAATGGTGCCGACCGTCGAGCGCGGGTTTTTCGACGTCGTCTTCTGATCGATGGCGATGGCGGGCGTGAGCCCGTCGATCTTGTCTACATCGGGCTTGCCGATTCGGTCGAGAAACTGACGCGCATACGAGGAGAGACTCTCGATGTAGCGGCGCTGCCCCTCGGCATAGAGCGTGTCGAACGCCAGCGTCGATTTGCCCGAACCCGACAGGCCGGTACAGACCACCAGCTTGTTCTTGGGCACTTCTAGCGAAATATCTTTCAGATTGTTTTCACGTGCACCTGTAATTGTAATTTTGCCCATTACACTACCACCAGTCTATATACAAAATAAGAAGATACGATCAAATAGAACACCATCAGGAAACGTTTATGATGCACGACGGGGACAACGTGTTTGAGCCAGATGCCGCCAAAGACTCCAACCATGGATGCCACCCCGATCAAGATGCCGTGAACGTAGTCGATATGCCCGCCGACAGAGAGGCTGATCAGTCCCGAAACGGAAGAGAATACGACAAAAAAGAGTCCTGCCGAGATGGCATTCTTAAGCGGCACATGCAAAAAGCCCGCCAGAATCGGTACCAGCAAAATAGAACCGCCGACCCCGATAGAGATGGAGAAGGCCCCCAGCACCATGCCGATGGCAAACAAAATCACCGGATGTGCCGACTTGACCTCGGTTTCACCGTGATTTGCCGTATGCATGAACATCCGTGCCATCGCAAACAGTACAAAGCCCAGAAAAATCCACTCAAGAGTGGTCGAAGAGAGTGCGGAGACAATCAGGTTGCTCGTCAGCGCCCCGGCAAAACCGCCCAGGCCGATCATCAGCACCATCTTGATGTCGAGTGTGCCTTTTTTAAGGTTGAGGTAGCTGCCGTAAATGGAACTGAACACCATCTGCAGCACCGAAATACCGACCGCCATTTTCATGTCATACCCGATGAACAGCAGGGCCGGGACCAGGATGGTTCCGCCGCCGATGCCGAAGAAGCCCGAAAGCGCGCCGACGCCCATCCCGAGAAAAATGAGTTCTACAATCTCTGCCATGCTTATCCTGTTGGTTTAATCGCGCGATTATACTCCAACAGCAATTACAGCTTGATATGGATCGCCCTTTCGTCTGTTTGGTTCAGCTGGTATAAATCAACTTTTCAGTGATTTTTCTCTGACTCAACTCAACATAGCGCATCGGGAACATATCGAGGTCCAGCGGGCGGACGAATCCGCGTGTGACAATGACCTTCGTGCCCTTAATCTCGCCGACGTTGTCAATGTGTTTATGGCCCGAAAGCGTCAGAATGAGGTTGGAGTAACCAAAAAGACGCTCTTGCGCCACTTCGGTATTGTTCAGTACATATTTATGAATGTCTTTCGCTTCCGTACCCTTCCAGTAGTTCGTGTAGGGGTGGTGATTGAGGATGATCGTCGGCTTGCCCTGCTTCAGCACCGACTCGGCGAAGGCCATCGTCGCTTCGCTGTACCGCCCGTTATTCGCGTGTTCGATATTCGAATCGAGCCCAAGGATCGCATACCCTTTTTTCTCGAAAAACCAGTCGTTCCCGCTGACGGTCAGCGCCTTGTCATGCATAAACATCTCCCGAAACGCTGCCGGCCCGATGGGATCGTCTGCGGGCACCGGCGACGACTCTTTATTGCCGCGTACGACATACGAGGGACAGTGCAGCGTATCGATGATGGCTTTGAAACGTTCGGCATCTTTGCTGCCGGGTACATTGTTGTTGAAGTTATCTCCGCCGAACAGCACGAAATCGAGATCGGGATAGTGGCTATTTATCTGAGAAGCCATCAATTCCATTGCTTCAACAGAGTCGCTGTCGGCGAGGTCCATGTGCGAATCGGTCACATGAATGAATTTCAGTGTCTCTTTAGGCACGGAAATTTCGGTGCCGGCAAAAAGCGGAAACGCACTCAATGCCGCCGCACTTTTTAAAAAGCCTCTTCTATTGATACTGGCCATCACTGCTCCTTTTTAAGTATTTTACA
>JANTHE010000150.1 GCA_024762585.1 Sulfuricurvum sp.
TCAAATCATACCTTGAAATAAACCGGTAGTATGAGACTCCTTTTATGCTTTTCGACTTGGCTATGGCCAGACATTAACCAAAAGGAATACCTCTTGCGCAAAACGTCGCCTTGATTGTGACTTTCTCTGTAGCGCTGAAACCGTACAGGGGTTTTAGAAGTGCCCTAAAGAAAGGATAGCATATGCCAAAGCGTAAAAAAATCCCTGCATTCGAAGATGAAGCGCAGGAATCTGCCTTTTGGGATACACATGATGTGACCGATTATTTTGATATGGACTCAGCAAAGCGTGTGCGGTTTGAAAACCTTAAAAAGAGTACAAAGAGTATTTCAATTCGCCTGCCCGTCGATATGCTTGAAGCGTTGAAAGTCAAGGCCAACGCCATGGATGTCTCCTATCAGTCGTTGATTAAAATGCTGATCAAAAATGGACTGCAAAGCGTATAAATACATATAAAGGATTTACATGGCCAAATCAAATACCTCAAGCGTCAAAATGGACAGCGGGCTGAAAAACTCTTTTTTAGCGAATCAGGGACAGAAACAGCAATCAGGCTACAACCAGAAGCAACATGAAGCCGGCGAAGTCAACGCTGCGAAAGCGCAAAAAAACGCTGCACAGAAGAAAAAGGCGAAAGCCAAGGCAAAAATGGCCAAGGCGTCACGGAAGAAGAATAAATAGTGCTTCGGTCAGCGCTTCACGCTGTAGAAAAATACCCCTGCTCCCAGGACGAAGCCGCCCATGAAAAGGGACCAGACAAAGGCTTCCGGCATTCCCGTACCGATGATAGACCTGCCCGAAATCAGAAACGAGGAAACGATCATCATGCCCGCAGCCGTTTCCGCAAGCACGAACCTTTTCCCAAAACGGGGGTAGCGGCCGTCGGCATTGCGACTCAGCACAACGCTTCCCGCTCCGATCAATCCGACGGAAACCAGCACCGGCGCCCATACCGGCCCCACCCACGGCGCCGGTATAAGAAAAAGAATATCCCAGGTCGCGAGGCTCTTCGGCCAGTCAAGAATGAGCCGGAGAAAAACATAATAAAAAATATCCCACACCCCGAACAGCACGGCAAAAGCCGCCATTCGGCTCTGCATACGCTCATAGGCAAGCATGACGGTCGCGGCCATGATCACCAGCGTCGCGGCTTCGCGCCCTATCTCTGTCCACATGATGGCCCCGGAAATGAGCTTAAGGGGAAACGCAAACCCATCGGGATAGTAGATCTCCCGCAGATAGACGACCACAGCAGCTTCCATGTAGCCGAACGTTATGCCCCAGACTATGAGCCAGATGAGCTGTTTATTCATGAAGTTCCTCAATATTCGTATGATAAATTTTATCACTCCATCACCAAAATAAGCAATATTTTGAGACCATGAGACAGACTGTTTTTCTTTTTAGGATCTGGAGCTTCTTAACAGCTTAACTGATTTTACATCATGTTCTCACCGACATCCATATTACAAAAAGCAACCACACGGTTCCTGCCTTCTTCTTTCGCTCGGTAAAGTGCCTGATCTGCAGAAGTATAGAGCAGTGTTGTGTCAGTATCCGGGAACGAGGCAGCACCGATACTAACAGTGAACGAAGGCAGAGGATTCCCATCTGTCGATAATGTATTCGAAGCCACTTTCATCTGTAAACGATCTGCTATTGCCAAAGCACTTTCCAATGGTGTTTCAGGCAATAAGATGCCGAACTCTTCACCACCGATTCTTGCAGCAGTATCGGACATTCTCAATTCTTGCCTGAAGATTTCCGCTATCTTCTGTATCACCTTGTCTCCCGTCGGATGTCCATAATGATCATTAACGGCCTTGAACCGGTCAATATCAACAATTAAAAGTGTAACCGAATACTTAATACGTTTCGCGCGCTCCAACTCTTTTTCATAAATTTGCATAAAGTATCTTCGGTTATATAAACCACTCAGCATGTCCGTATAGGAGAGTTTTTGCAAAGCCTTCTCCAGCTCGTAACGGGTATGATACTCTTTGGCATAAAAATACTGAATCATGATAGCCACGATAGCAGCAGGCCAGATCAAAACGGCATAGTTCTCATGTTCGAATCCATCTGCAAACCCCAACAGTGCTATTATGTGAGGAAAAATTGCCATGGTTACGATGCTCATCACATTTACAAGAAGAGGAAATGCCTGCAATGCAATGGGCGGCAAAAGCATATAAAACATGAAGCCTGCGATACCATAGAGCATCCCAAGTTTCAGATAGGTCAGTATAACCATGTAATCTGCAAGCGTAATCAATATGACGATCAGTGCAGCGGTTGCAAGAAGATAAGGATTATTCATTCTTCGGATCAGCCAGTAGACAAAAAGCAAGATTAAAAACAGCAGGCGATATCCTATTGTATCCATCGCTCCTGATGGGTCCGTAATGTAATCCCACACCCATAACACAACGCCCAGAAATGCTCCGAACAAAAAGACACTGGCTGAAAAATTACGGTGATCTTCCAATTTTTTTTGGAGCAGCGCTGCAGGTTCATAAAAGGCTGACCGCTTCCAATACTCTTTTATTTTTTGCATCATCCTGACTTTTACAAACTTTAAATTCGCGCGCTTACAAATCAAATCGATTATATTATCATTATATCGAATCCCACAAAGATTTTGAGGCGCAACGTGACACGCTCGTCTTCACGGCTGGGAGCGAGCTGGCCACCGGGGTGGTGGTGCGCGACGATGATGGTCGATCACAGCGTCGGCGAAGACCTCGCGCGGATGTACAAGGCTCTGGTTGAGCGTGCCGATGGAGATTAAGTGCTTTTCAATAAGATGCGACGCGCCGTCGAACTTGAGCACGATGAAATACTCCTGCTTTTTGGCCGCATTGTCGCGCAGGAGTTCCGCTAATAACCCTGTAACAACGCCCTTCGGGATGGCTTTTTAGAGGTGCCCTTAAGTTTATTCGTTAGAATATATTTTTATATCTTCCGCCTTAACGCGCTGCATATCCGCTTCGTCCAGGCCTTCATAACTGTAAACGAAACAGCACGGTTTCTCTTTGATCGTTTTATGAATATCCCAAAACGTCTCAAGGTCATTGACAACGATGACGCGCTCCGCTTTGAGCTCTTTGAGCGGCAGGCCGACCATGCCGTGCGAAAGTGTGATGGTGATCAGCTCCATCATTTCGCTGTTGATGATGATAGGGCCGTTGCCTTTGAGCAAGATGATTTTCGGACGGGGTTTCGTTGAAGACACGCGCAGCCTTTTTGCTGCAGCACATACAAATTTTGTTCTACAGCACTTCTTCTTCAATAGTAAGCGTTTTGCAAACCACATACAGCGGTGCATTGACGACATGCAGCATGGTGTCGCACTGCCCGATGGCAAAGGCGTGCAGGTTGCGCTCTTCAAACATGCTGACGCCGCTCATCATGTCCAGGAACGGAAGCACCTCGTTGACCAGCAGACGTTTATCGGTGATGTTGTCGCAGGTCACCTTGATCTTTGCGATGTCTTCCGCATCGTCGTTCTGAACCGCCAGCGTTATGACAACCGACGTATCATCGGGAGTGTATAGCGAACGGATTTCGGCGTCTTTGAAGCGGTTGTACTTTGTCGTTACTGTTTGAATTGTTTCCATACTCTCATCCTCATAAATAATAACGACACCGTACCGCAAAAGACTTGCGCACAGATGCCGAATGGCATTCAACTTCTTTACCTAATAAGATGCTCAGGAATAAATTTCTTTCACCCGCCCCACTTCGCCGCTCATCAGCCGTACTTTGATGCCGTGCGGATGCGTGGGGCTTTTGGTCAGAATGTCACGGACAATGCCGTCGGTCAGATAGCCGGTATCCTGGTCCTGTTTCAAGACAATCGCCACTCTTTGTCCGTGGCGGATATTTTTGCGCTGGGTTGGGTCTGGCATTCAATGCTCCTTTTCTACTTTTTTTCGCAGCTGTTTTTTTGCACCGTGTTTTTTCTTTGAGTCCAGCCGCTTCCTGACCGCTCCTCTGGTCGGTTTGGTGGCAATGCGCTTTTTTTGCGTACTGTTCACGCTTTTAATGAGTTCCACCAAACGGTTCAGCGCTTCTTCTTTATTCTGTTCCCGGCTGCGGTGCTGCTGGGATTTAATGACGATGATACCCTCTTTCGTAATACGCTTCTCTTTTTTAGCCAGCAGCCGCTCTTTGTAAAACGGCGGAAGCGACGAAGCTGCAATGTCGAAACGCAAATGAATGGCGACCGAGGTTTTGTTCACCTTTTGACCGCCGGAGCCCTGCGCCCGAATGGCCTCTATGTCGATTTCATCTTCGTCCAGATGGCAGCTGTTGGAGAT
>JANTHE010000151.1 GCA_024762585.1 Sulfuricurvum sp.
GCAAGAGATAGAAAATATTTGTTTAGAATAAATATACCATTCATACTTTCAAACCTGGGAACTGGGTTTTCAGAGGTGCTCTTATATTTTTTTGTACTGCTTAAACGTTTCGAGCAGTGAATGATCTAAATGAAGAGTTTTCATTAATACCTGGATACTGGCGTACTCATCATTTTCAATGGCAATTGTCAGTGCAAAGACTCTGCCGAGTATTCCCGACCTGGCCATCAAGGCTTCTTCGACATTACCTGATACCTGTATCTGTTGAAGCAGCGATATCATGGGCACATTCAGGACGGTTTCCATCATCGAGATAAATACGCACAGCCTGGCTTCTTCATGCATTTTTTTTGCATCGGGACGATAGAGTGCTTTGATGATTGCATTCATGATATCAATACGTTGTTCGACGAGTAGAGAGAACGGTGATTTCTCCGCATTGATCATTTTGGCAGATTTGGAATAGATAATCATCATCAGCCAGTGTTCAATCCTTATTTCACCGATTTTTTTCAACAACTCTTCAAATGAACGATTGGGGTTGCTGTCATCCAGACCGGTTGAATTAACATATTGTAAAAACTGCAACGATAATTCATTATGAAGTTTAAATTCTTCGGCAATCTGATCAAAAGGAGTTTTTGAAATAAGCATATTGTAAATTTTGATCACACCGAGGTGCTTTGGGTCTATTCTGTTGTGCTGGATGATGTGAAGATTTGCAAAAAAATATCCTTGGAAATAATCAAATCCCAGATCCCTGTATGCTTCAAAAACTTCAGGGATCTCAACACGCTGTGCAACAAGTTTCTTTTCGGTCAATTTACTTAATGTATCAGGAAGAAGATCTAAATCAGTCGCTGTTGTATCGAATTTGATATAAGTAATGTAATCCAGTACCAGCTCAAAGTTGTAAATGAAAGATTCATCAGTGGTGGCGTTATCAATAGCAAATCTGTACCCTTTGGAAAATAGAAGTGATACGAGTTCTCGCTCTTTAGTCGTGATTTTTGTTTCTGCGGGAAGCTCAAAAACGAATCGGTCAGCCGGAAGCGAGAAAAGGATATCTGATTGCAAAATTGCCGGATCGATATTAATAAACAGCTTGGCATCAGCGGCGCTGCTGTGCAGTCCAAATTGATTGACAAGATTAACAAGTACCGATGCTGTTGCTGATCTTGGGTCGTCTATTGTACTGCTGCCATCCGTATCCCGGAAAAAAAACTCATAAGCATAAATTTCTTCAAAACGATTTAAGATCGGCTGCCTAGCAAAAAAGTTGCTGGAATTACCCATTCGTATTCCTAATTTAAGACTATAGAGTTTTTCCTGTGCACCTCTGAAAGTCTTCTATACAATTATTCAGAGTGTTTTATAGTCCAAGATGCTCTCTACTGGTTGTATTTCATGAAAATAATAACATAAAATTCACTTAATGCGTTGAACCTATTCATTTTTAGATAATATTCATTCTAAAAACGGATTGTACTCTATGATGAAAACGATAAAATTGAGTGAATATCAGCAGCCGGACTATCGTATTGTCTCAACCGAACTGACCTTCGAAATTTTCGAAGAGCACACCCTGGTCATCAACCGGATGCGGGTGGAACGTCAAAGCGAGATGTCCAAACCGCTGCAGCTTGACGGTGATAGACTCGAACTCCTGTGCGTCAAGGTCGACGATGTCAAGCTCCCGGCCGAGGCGTATGAACGCACCGAAGAGGGGCTCTGCATCTTCGAGCCCGGAACGCACGCGACGGTACAGGTGGTGACGAAGATCTATCCCGATCAAAACACCGAGCTTGAAGGCCTCTACCGCTCCGGCGGCATCTTCTGCACGCAGTGCGAACCGCACGGCTTCCGCCGCATTACCTACTTCATCGACCGTCCGGACAACATGAGCATTTTCACGGTCAAGGTGATCGCGGACAAGGCGGATTACCCGGTGCTGCTGAGCAACGGCAACCTGCAGGAGGAGGGCGACTTCCCCGACGGCCGCCACTATGCGCTCTGGCACGACCCGTTTCCCAAGCCTTCGTATCTTTTTGCACTGGTCGCCGGGGATCTCGGGCATATCCGTGACGACTTTCAGACGGCCGAGGGAAAAAATGTGGTGTTGAACATCTACGTCGACAAGGGGAATGAAGCGCGTGCACAGCATGCCATGCGCGCGCTAAAAGACGCCATGCGCTGGGACGAGGAGCACTATGGCCGCTGTTACGACCTCGACATCTACAACATCGTCGCTGTCGACAGTTTCAATATGGGGGCGATGGAGAACAAGGGGCTAAACATCTTCAATTCGCACTACGTACTGGCCGACGAGGCGACGGCGACGGACAGTGATTTCATGGGCATCGAGAGCGTCATTGCGCATGAGTATTTTCACAACTGGACGGGCAATCGCATCACCTGCCGCGACTGGTTTCAACTCACGCTCAAAGAGGGACTGACGGTCTTTCGCGACCAGAGCTTCAGCGCCGATATGCACTCTCACGTCGTGCAGCGTATTCATGACGTCACGCTGCTGCGTGAACGGCAGTTTCCCGAAGATGCCGGGCCGACGGCACACCCCATCAAGCCCGACCATTACATTGAGATCAACAACTTCTATACGGCGACGGTTTACGAGAAAGGCGCCGAAGTCATCCGGATGCTGCACACCATTTTGGGTGAAGCGGCGTGGCGGCGGGCAATGGACCTCTATTTCGAAACGTTCGACGGCCAGGCGGTGCGCACGGAAGATTTTCTTTGGGCAATGCAGCGGCACAGCCCGATCGACCTGACGCAGTTCGCCCTGTGGTATTCGCAGGAGCGTACGCCGAAGCTGTATGCCGAACACACCTTCGATCACAGCAGCGGCACCCTGATGCTCAAACTCGAACAGGTAGTACCCGATGCGGTCGACGGTACGCCGCAGAATCCGTATTGCATGCCGCTGCGTTTCGCGCTGCTGGGGCATGGGGGCAAGACGCTTCCTGTCTATCTTTCACGACAGGATCAGCCCCTGCTCGATCGGGGAATCCTGCTGCTGCGCGACGCAATCGAAACCTTTGAGTTTACCGGACTGGCAAGCGAACCGACCTTGTCGCTCAACCGCCATTTCAGCGCGCCGGTCGACCTGCAGTATGCGCAGGCGGACGTGATGAACCTGATGCGCTACGATGACGACGGCTTCGTGCGCTTCGAAGCGGCCCAGACCTTCGCCGCATCCACGCTCAAAGAGATGATGCACGGCGAAAATGCCAATCCGCAGTTTCTGGAGAGCTTTGGGCATATTCTTAATGACGAGACGCTCGATCTGCAGTTCAAGGCGCAGCTGCTCTCCTTGCCGACGGTCACGATGCTGATGCAGCTGCAGACGCCGATCGACGTCCGTCCCATCCTCGAAGCTCGCGAAAATCTGAATCATGCCATTGCGATGCGTTTTGAGGAACCGATGCGGCGTCTGTACCAAAAACTGCACCGGCCGCAGCATGAAGCGCTCGATGGCGTCAGCATGGGCGAACGCGCCTTGAAAAACAGGCTGTTGGGTTATTTGATCGTGCGGCAGGATTCAAAAAGCATAGAGTGCGCGCTGTCGCAGTACCGTGAAAGCCTGACCATGACGGACCGCATCACCGCGCTGCAGCTGTTAGAGGGCGCGGCACCGGAAGCGGCGGAAGCCGCCATGCGGGATTTTTACTCCGCGTACAGCAGCGACATGCTGGTGATGACCAAATATTTCAGCGTCATTGCCTCGTCGCAGCGTCCGGGCGTGCTCGAACGCGTCAAAGTGGCCATGAAAGACCCGGCGTTTGATATTAAAGTCCCCAATCTTGTCCGCGCGCTCATAGGCGCTTTCGCGCGAAACCCGCACCATTTCCATGCACATGACGGCAGCGGGTACGATTTCATCGGCGAACAGATCATCGCGCTCGATGCCATCAACCCGATGATCGCAGCAGGGCTTGCCGGTGCGTTCAAAACCTACAATCGTATGAATGACCGAAGCCGGGGACAGATGCAGAACGCTCTTGAAAAGGTGATGGCGCATGAAGGCATTTCGAAAAACGTGTACGAGATCGTCGAAAAGATATTGGCAGGTTAGAGGTTTCCGGAGGTGCCCCTAGGCCTCCTTAGAGCGGCTCAGCAGCCGACCGAGCAGATGGATCGCCCCGCGAAAGATCAGGACGGTAATGTAGATAAACGCTGCATAGAGCAGCGGATGAACATAGTTCCCGCGTTCGTGCATCAGCGCAAGACGCGAACCCGGAGCGCTGAGCAGATCGGGGTGCATCAGCAGTGCAAACGTGACGAGAAGCAGCAG
>JANTHE010000152.1 GCA_024762585.1 Sulfuricurvum sp.
CGCAGCGGAAAGCGGTACGAACAGCGTACGCGCATCGATGGCAACCGCACTGGTCTGAATGATGCCGCCCAGGCGCAGGCTGAGCGCGCCGATCTCGCCCGTGGCGTCCTGTGCGGAGAAGATGACCCGTTTGCCCGGAACCACATCGAGCTTGTCGGCCAGCTGCTTTCCGGCAACCCCTTTGCCTTTTTGGGCGCCAAACACCCCAGCGGTCATATACCGCTCCAGCGCCCCCTGACGCTTCTCAGCGCCGAAATCGATGCCGCACAGCACCCCCATGCGCGACTTGTGCGCAGTCGAGACCAGCCCGGTGATCTGCAAGCGCTCCCGCACCCCGGACATTCCCGGAAGTTGCGCTATCGCTTCGGAAACCGTTTTGGCATCGGGGATACGATACTTCAGCGTCCGGTTCAACCGGAACCCCTTTTTCATCACCATCACGTTTCCGGTCTCGGCGCGGACGGTATCGGCGATGCGGTGCGTCAGCATCCCGTCATAGAGCCCCTCGATCATCAACATCACCGAAAGCGAGACGGTGATCATCACCACCACCAGCAGCGTGCGCCCGCGTCGGCGCCAGAGGTTTTTCCATGCGAGTTTGAGCAGCAGGCTATACATGGCGCATCGCCTCCACCGGGGTAAACCCTTTGACGTAATAGAGCGGATAGACGATGCTGAGCAGGTTCAGCCCAAACACCGTCAGCGCGTTCCAGCTTATCGTAAACAGGTCGCAGCGCATCGGGATGGTGTCGGAGACGATGCCGTACTCCTTGTATGCCTCCGCCATCCCCTCGATGACGATGGGGTGCAGTTCATAATACCCGGCAATCCCGTAGCCCATCACAGCGGCCAGCACGATCGGCGGCAAGCAGAGCAACAGCGCTTCATAGACGACCAGCTGCCGGATCTGCTCCGAACGCACCCCGAGCGCGCGCAGTACACCGAACTCGCGCATGCGCGTTGAGAGGTTCAAAAAGCCATAGATCATGATGACGAAGAAGATGACAATGAGAAACAGCCCCAGCGAGATATAGCCAAAAAGGCTGTCGACCTCCATCGCCTGCACCAGCGCGTGCATCAGCGTTTTCCAGCTGACCGCTTCGCGCGGCGAATGCAGCTGCGCGTTCAGTGCGGCCGTCACCGCATCGACACGTGAAAGATCGTCCACGTTGACGGCGAGATAGGAGGCCATGTTGCGTGACCGCATCACATCGTCGAACCACGCTTTGTTGACAAACGCGGCCGAAGCATCGAACTCGTACAGCCCGGTCTTGAAGATACCGACGACGGTGAACAGTTCGGCGGCAAAGGAGCCGTCTACCGCACTGCCGATAAAGGCGACCTCATCCCCCAGACCGACCTGCAGGCGCCGGGCAAGCTCTTCGCCCAAATACAGCGCGTTGGTATCGTCTTTGCGCAGGTAGCGCCCCGACTGCAACGCTTTATCCAACAGACTGAGCCGCCGCTCGTTGTCCGGCTCGATGCCTGTGAGCATCGCCCCGGCGGACTCCCTGGGGCCCGAGAGCAGCGCATAGCTCTCCAGGCGCGCCGACACGGCCGTGACATGCGCCGTCGCTGCCGCCGTTTTTCGCACCCCTTCGACATCGTTTAGCAGATAGTCGAACCCGCCTTTGTCACGGTAGCGTGCATCGTCAATATGGATAGGGGCATTGTAGATTTTGAGCGTATCGTGCAGCATATTTTCATGTGCCCCGTCCATGAAGGCAACATAGATAATAAAAAAAAGCGTCGTGATAAACGACAGCCCCGCCGTTGTGACGGTACGGCCCCGGTAGTGGGTGATGTTCTTAAGCGCCAGCCGCCACATCGCCGTTCCGATTAACGCGAATAGCGCTTCAGCGCGCTTTTGGAGAAGTACGACGACGGCACGCCATGGTCAAACTGCGCCGCTTCGACCCTGATGACGGTACGGTGGTCCTTCTTCGCCTCGTCTTGCGGACGGACTTCCCAGACGGTAGGGAGGTTATGGCCGTCAAAGGTCTTGGATGCGCGGTACGTCAGCGTACGCACAGGGGCCCCTTCGTCATCGTAATAGACGGCCTGCAGCGGCACCGCGTTGGGCACGTCCACCTCCATAACGATCTTGCCCCACACCACCGCCGCATCGGGTTTTGGAAGCAGCTCAATCGTCGCATGAGTGCCGTTGTGTTCCAACAGCCCGGCGTCATAATCGTCTTCGAGCGAACTCTCCTTGACAAGGTCGTCGTTGGTAAAGTCGCTGCCCATCCAGCTTTGCAGCATCATCGACGGCGGAATCTTGATGGTGCGCTCGATCTTGGGAACGTACTGCCACAGCTGGTTGTTCAGCTTCAAAAAGGTGATCCCCTGCTCGCGGGGCGGGTAGAGAATGCGCATGAAACTGTTCTCCTTGCCCTCCGACCAGCTTTCAATCTTCATCGTCCGCTTATGCCTCGCGGTCTCGACGGTCATCTCGAACTTCATATAGGCATTGTCACCGCGAAAGTTGTCCTCGATTTTTTTGATGATGGCATCGGCATCGAGCGCCAACAGAGGAGCGGTACAGATCATCAGGAGTATAAGCAGATACTTCATAGCTCAATTTTAGCCTATTTTCGTAAAATATCCCTATGCAACTCTGTGGAATCGACGAAGCGGGCCGAGGGCCTGTTGCCGGGCCGCTGGTCATGGCGGGCGTTCTTTTGAAACAGCCTGTCGACGGGCTGACGGACTCCAAACAGCTCAGTGAGAAAACGCGCGAAACGCTCTTTGGACAAATTATCGAAAACGCCGATTATCATATTATCCGTTTTTCGGCGCTGCAGATCGATGATGAGGGCATCTCAAAATGTCTCTCCAGCGGTCTGAGGGAAATCATGTCCGCGCTGGGCGAGGCGGATTACCTCTTTGACGGCAACAGCACCTTCGGCGTGGCCGGGCTGCGGACGCAGGTCAAGGCCGACGTCGACGTGGCCGAAGTCAGTGCCGCCTCCATCCTCTCCAAAGTCACCCGCGACCGGGAGATGATCGCGATGGCCGAGCGGTTTCCGGGGTACGGATTCGAAAAGCACAAAGGGTATGGGTCAAAGGCGCACATCGAAGCCATCCGAAAGCACGGCTACTGCGAAATCCACCGCCGAACATTTCGCATCAAGGCGCTGGAGCCTACACTTTTTTAACCCGCTCCATAAACGCGCGGTACTGAGACTCAACCTCCTTGAGCTCTATCGGTTCTCCCACATGAATATTCACTTCATAAGGTTTTTTAAACGGTGATGCCTGATAGACGTGCTCAAGCTTGTCATCAATAAAAACAGGTACAAGCTCCATTTTATTTGCCTTGGCGATCTTCTCTGCTCCGGGTTGAAAATCGCCAAGCCCTTCACCGCTGAATCGCTCACCTTCTGGAAACATAAACAGGTTCAGATCCGGTGCCACCTTAAAAATGTGCTTGATCTTTTTGAAAAAAGCCAGCATTCCCTTGCCCGCTTTGAGGTCAACCGCAATGCAACCGCTGTATTCAAAAAATTTGCCATAGATCTTATTGTCCAGCAATGTCTGCTTGGCAACCCACATTCCCGCCTTTCCTCCTTCAGAGAAAAGGGACTCCATACAGATGATGTCAAGCAGACTGCGATGATTAATAATATACAGTACACGGTTGTTCTTGGGAAAAGTTCCATGCAATACCGGCCGCACGTTCAAGTACGCCAATACTTCGTTAGAATAATTCTGCCGCTCGTGTGACAATGCGTGATAACGGTCATGTTCGTTCAAAGATGTATCGAAAAAGACATCGCGAAAAATGGGAATATATTTTTTTCCCAGTACAATCATATATAAATATTTACGAAGGTTTTTAAACATAGCGGTTATTATAGCAGTTTATAGCAGAGACCTGCCTCCTTTTAGTGATGGCCAGTCAGCAAGAAAAGTCTCTGCACGCTATTTACAGAAAAATGGTAACGTTTAAATGTAAACTGATTTTCAATCGTTTGGCAATGGGTGGTAAACAACAACTGTCAAAATTACCTGGTGTCGGTTATAATTAGATACGGGCACCTCTAAAAACCCTGTGCGGATCTCAGAGGGCTTTTGAGGCATGAGATTTTCTTTGTTTTCAGTGCAGGCCTAGCCGTAGCTAAGTGCGCGAAGCCTGCCCTTGGGGTACAAGATGAAAACGGAGAAAAGATCGTGCCTCAAAAGCCCTCCCGAAGGGCGTTGCAGAGAAAGCCACACTCTGCGTTGCCGCTTTTCGACTTGGCTACGGCCAGGCCTTCAAAGCGTCGCCTTGATTGTGACCTTCTCTGTAACGCTGAGA
>JANTHE010000153.1 GCA_024762585.1 Sulfuricurvum sp.
TGCCGACGGCGAAATAGATGTTTTCGTGCATCTCCGCGATCTCGATGGCACGCGGCAGTGTCGCGGCGTCGGCCCCCGGAATGATGAACCCGCCGACACCGTTTTCGCGCGCGCGATGCAATACGGCCTCGAGGTCGTCACGGTAGCGTTCGTCGTCGAGATGAATATGGGTATCGATTATCATGATGCTCCTTTGGCGGCATCGAGCAGTTCTTTGGCGAGATGGCGCGCCTTGTCGGTAATGGTGTCGCCGCTGACGATGCGGGCAATCTCCTCGATCCGTTCGTCGTCCGAAGCGAGTTCGCGCACGCTGCTGTCGCCGCGCTTTTCGACCAGAAAATGCTGTTCCCCCATCGCCGTGAGCTGAGGCTGATGAGAAATGACGAGTATCTGGAAATGACGGCTGAGCTTGCGCAGAACCTTGGCGACACTCATGGACTCCTCACCGCTCAGGTTCGCGTCGATCTCATCGAGCATCAGTACGCCCTGCTGCCCCTGCATGGACTCGGAGCGCACGGCCAAAAGTGCCAGACGAAGCCGGTTGAACTCCCCTGCACTGATCTTTTGCAAAGGGGTCCCTTTGAGCTGCAACGAAGCGGTGTCCTGGCCGTGCGGTCCGAAATCGCCGTGCGCCAGCGTCAGTTCCGCTCCGTCGAGATACAAATCGTGCAGATAGCCGTTGATCGACGCATTCAGGTCAAACAGGACATTGCCGCGCAGCATAGAGATATGGCCGGCACTGCCGTTCAGGCTGCCATAGAGCAGGTCAAGCTCTTTTTGGTAGGCGTCGACATGCGCTTCGAGCGATTCGTACACCTCGAGCTCTTTTTGCTTTTTGTCGCGGTAGGCCAGCGCCTCTTCAATGCTGCCGTAGCGGCGTTTGAGATCCGAGAGCGTCTCGATCCTGTCCAGTACGGTCTCGATGTCCGTCTTCGACAGTTCGTCGAACTTCTCCTGAGCCGACTCGAACATGGCACGCAGCTCGTTCATGGCGTCGTCGAAAAAGCCGCTGTCGGCCTCGAGGGCGTCCAACACCTCACCGACGCTTTGCTCCTGATCGAAAATGGCCTGCGCCTTTGTGATCTTCTCCTCGAGCTTCTCTTTTTTCGAGAGGGATTTTTTAATGTCGAGCAGTGATTCATACTCTCCGGGCTGCGGGTCGGCATCGTCGATTTTTTTCACTTCGAACCGTGCGAACTCTTCTTGTTCCCTGAGCTTGATTTCATCATCTTTGAGCCGGGCCAGTTCATGTTCCACGTGGCGAAGACGAAGATATGATTCATGGTATTGCTCCAGGCGCTCTTCATAGCCATTCTCTCTTTCTGCCACGGCATCGTCGATCATCTTCAGCAGCGCATCCGATTCGAAATCGCTGTAATCCTTGAGGCTGAGATGGCGCAAATGTTTTTTGGCAATGGTTTGCAAAGCGGCACGCGACAGCGACTGGCCGTTGAAGAAATAGCGTGCCTTCTCTCGCTTCACCTCGCGCAGGACATTGAGCGGTTCGTTCAGCAGGCCGGTCTGTGTTTCGTTGACCTGCCAGGTCACGGCGGATTCGCTGAGCGCGGCAATGGGGTCGTCGAGCCCGAACGACGCCAGAACGGTCCGCATAAAGACGGACTTTCCGCTGCCGCTGGGACCGGAAAAGACGATCAGTCCCGGCTGCAAATCGATCGAGACCTCTTCGAATGTGAGGCAGTCGCGCAGATGGAAACGCTCGATCATCCCTCGCCCCACTTGAGCTTCTCTTTGAGCACGTCAAAGTAGTTGAACGCCTTGCGGTGCAGCAGCATCGCCGGAGATTCAGCCAGCGAGATGCGGATGGCGTCCCCTTCGCCGAACTCGTACATGTCCTGTCCGTCCACGACGGCCAGCGCACTCTGGTCGGGCGTACGGAACTCGACGTCAAAATGGCCCGGAAGCACGACGGGGCGCTGGGTAAGCGAATGGGGGCAGATGGGCGTCAGGGCGTATACTTTTGTCAGCGGAAAGAGCACCGGGCCGCCTGCGGAGAGATTGTACGCCGTCGAACCGGTCGGCGTCGAGATGATGACGCCGTCACCGTAGTAGGTGTTGAATGCCTTGTCGTCGACGAAGGTCTCGACATGGATCATCTTGGAGATGGACGGCCGCGTGATGACGATGTCGTTAAAGGCAACGACGCGGTTCTCGCCCTTTTTCGTCATGATGACCGCTTCGAGCATCGCCCGCTCGTCGACGCGGTACTCCCCCGCTTCGACCTGCGCGAGAAAACTGTCCAGCTCCTCCAGCGCAACGTCGGCCAGAAACCCGAGCTTGCCTGCATGGATCCCCATCACAGGTGTACTGAAAGCGTGCGAGCGGCGCACCGCCGAGATGAGCGTGCCGTCACCGCCAATGGTCACCAGCAGGTCGCTCTCTTTGCACATGATGTCGAACTGCTGCCCCAGCACTTCGATCATGGCGCCGCTGATGTTGTCTATCATCACTTCGATCCCGCGCGATTCGAAGATCTGCTTGGCGCTGTAGAAAGTTTCTTTGAGCTCCGGCGTGGATGGACGGAGGATAATACCGACTTTTTTAAGAGAAATGCTGCTTTTATTCATAAAGCAGATTATACCATCTGCCTTTGCTAATGTTTATTATCGCACCCCTGTCGTAACCGAAGAGATGTATCCTGTTTTAGCAACGATGAACCGCCGTTGCGATATAATCGCGAAAAAATTTTACGGACAAACCCATTGTCTGTTCAAGGAAACAGCGTTTGAGAAGCCACTACAGCACCGATCTTAACGAATCCAGCGTCGGCGAGCGCGTCGAGCTTGCCGGATGGGCCAACAGCTACCGCGATCACGGCGGCATCATTTTTATCGACCTGCGCGACAAAAGCGGTCTGATCCAGCTGGTCTGCGACCCGGCGGACAACGCCGAGGCGCACCGTATTGCCAATGAAGTGCGTGACGAATATGTTTTGATTGCCAAGGGAACCGTTCGCCTGCGCGGCGAAGGACTGACCAACCCGCGCCTGAAAACCGGGGCTATTGAAGTCGTCGTGGACGAACTTGTCATCGAGAACCGTTCTGCGCCGATGCCGTTCGTCATCGGCGACGAGAACGTCGGCGAAGAGACCAAGCTGAAGTACCGCTATCTCGATCTGCGCTCGCAAAGCGCCTATGATACGTTCAAGCTGCGCTCCAAAGCGTCTGTCGCGGCGCGCAACGTGCTAGATCAGCTCGGTTTTCTCGAGGTCGAAACGCCGATTTTGACCAAATCGACACCCGAAGGTGCGCGGGATTACCTCGTCCCCAGCCGGGTGCACGAAGGCGAGTTCTATGCCCTGCCCCAGTCGCCGCAGCTCTTCAAGCAGCTGCTGATGGTTGGCGGGTTCGACCGTTACTTTCAGATGGCCAAATGTTTCCGCGACGAAGACCTGCGCGCCGATCGTCAGCCGGAATTCACCCAGATAGACGTTGAGATGAGCTTCTGTGATCAAGAAGACGTCATCGCCGTTGCCGAGGAACTCATTGTCGGGATGTTCAAAGCCGTCGGCTACGACATCAGTGCGCCCTTTGCACGTATGACGCACAGCGACGCCATGGAGAAGTACGGCTCGGACAAGCCGGATATGCGTTACGGCCTCGAGATGGTCGACGTGATCGACATCTTCGAGCGCTGCGACAACGAGATATTCACCGGTATTGCCGCCAACCCCAAGATGAACCGCATCAAGGCACTGCGCGTGCCGCAGGCAGATACCATCTTCTCCAAGCGCGAGATGAAAGGGTTCGAGGACTACGTTCGCAAGTTCGGGGCCAAGGGACTGGGTTATTTCCAGATGAAAGAGGACGGTCTTAAGGGCCCGCTGACGAAATTCTTCAAAGAAGAAGACCTGCAGGCCATCATTGATCGCACGCAGCTTGAAGTAGGCGATGTCGTCTTCTTCGGCGCCGGCGACAAAAAGACGGTGCTCGACTACATGGGCCGCTTCCGTATCTTCATCGCCGAGCACGAGAAAATGAATCTTATCGATAAGGACAAGTTCGAGTTCCTGTGGGTCGTCGACTTCCCGATGTTCGAGATCGAAGACGGCAAGGTCAAGGCCCTGCACCACCCGTTCACGATGCCCAAAGATCTCAACCACGAGCATGTGGAAGATATCGAGTCCATCGCCTACGACATCGTCCTCAACGGCGTCGAACTCGGCGGCGGCTCCATCCGTATTCACAAACAGGATGTCCAGCAGCAGATATTCAACCTGCTCG
>JANTHE010000154.1 GCA_024762585.1 Sulfuricurvum sp.
AGAAGATAGACTGGTTCGAGCCGTACACGAAGGTACTCGACGAAACGAACATGCCGTTCGTCAAATGGTTCGAAGGCGGAAAACTGAATGTTGCGCATCAGTGCATCGATCGTCATCTGGATTCGCGCAAGAACAAAGCGGCGATCATCTTCGAAGGCGACCGCGGCGACAAGCAGATCGTGACCTATCTCGAGCTCTACTACAACGTCAACAAGATGGCGAATCTGCTCAAGAACGAATTCGGCATTAAAAAAGGTGACCGTGTCGTCATCTATATGCCGATGATCCTCGAAGCGGCATACGCGATGCTGGCCTGTACCCGCATCGGCGCCATTCACTCCATTGTCTTCGGGGGCTTTTCCGCCGAGGCGCTGCGCGACCGCATTATCGATGCCGAAGCGAAACTGGTCATCACCGCTGACGGGGCGTTCCGCAAGGACAAGCCATATATGCTCAAACCCGTAGTCGACAAGGCACTTGAAACAGGGTGTGAATGTGTCGAAAAGGTGCTCGTCGTCGAGCGAAACGGCGAGGAGATCGACTGGAAAGCGGGGCGTGATTACTCCTATAATGAGCTGATCGATCAGCAGGATGTGCTTTGCGATGCAGAGCCGATGGAGAGTGAAGACCCGATGTTTTTGCTCTACACGTCCGGTTCGACCGGCAAACCCAAAGGGGTGCAGCACAATACGGCGGGCTACATTGTCTGGGCGCAAATGACGATGGAGTGGGTCTTCGACGTCAAGGAGAACGACACCTACTGGTGTACGGCTGACATTGGATGGATTACCGGCCATACGTATATTGTCTATGGTCCATTGGCCATGGGGGCGACGACGCTGATGTTCGAAGGCGTACCGACCTACCCGGATGCGGGACGCCCGTGGAAGATGGTCGAAGAGTACAAGATCAACCAGTTCTATACGGCGCCGACGGCGATCCGTGTACTGCATAAGACCGGTGCGGATGAGCCTGCGAAATACGATCTCTCTAGCCTGAAAGTCCTCGGTACCGTCGGCGAGCCGATCGATCCGCCGGCGTGGAAGTGGTACTACGAGCAGATCGGCGGCGGAAAATGTGCCATTGTCGATACCTACTGGCAGACGGAAACAGGGGGACATATGGTCTCTCCGCTGCCGGGAGCGACCCCGATCAAACCGGCCTGCGCGACCTTCCCGCTGCCGGGTATTATGGGCGAGATTCTCGATCCGGAAACCGGTGAGAAGGTCGGTGCGGGTGAGAGCGGCTATATGTGCGTCACCCGCCCGTGGCCGTCGATGATCCGGGGTGTCTGGGGCGATCCTGAGCGTTTTGTGAAGTCTTACTTCGGGGACGTCAAAAAACAGGGCAAGCCGGTCTACTTTACCGGTGACGGTGCGAATTACGATGATGAGGGCTACATCACCATCACGGGCCGTACCGATGATGTTATCAACGTGTCGGGCCACCGGATGGGAACGGCGGAAGTCGAAGCGGCGTGCAAGAAGCATCCGAATGTCGCCGAAGTCGCCGTCGTCGGCAAGCCGCACGACCTTAAAGGGGAGGGGATCTTTGCGTATGTTGTCCTCAAAGGCAACGAAAGTATGGCCGAAGATATCGAGATGGTCAAAGAGATCAACGGCGTCATCAAAAAAGAGATCGGCAACATTGCCGTGTGCGACGATATCGCGTTCGTCCCGGGGCTGCCCAAGACCCGTTCGGGCAAGATCATGCGTCGAATTCTGCGCTCCATCGCCAAAGGCGAAGCGATCACCCAGGATACGTCGACGCTCGAAGACCCGAGTGTCGTTCAGGCTATCGAAGCCGTTGTCAAGGGGTAAACGCGCGTTTCGCGACGCTCCCTCAGCCATGCCTTGAAGTCAGGAGCTGAAAATGCATATTGCGGGTAACACGCTTTTAGAAGGATTCCTTTGAACGTTTTGACGCAAGATATGATGGAGAGCGGACAGCATTTTGTCTCGCTGCTGGATGCAAACGATATGAAGCCGCTTGCGGCCTTTTGGATCTATAACCAGGATCACGACGAGTGGCTGCTGCTTGCAGGCCATGTCCACGGCATCGGAAACGACGATGCCGCGTTCAGTTCCGCTGTGAGTGAGATCATCTCGGCAAACCGCGCTTCGCTTCCGGGACTCGATGTCTCCGATGTCGTTTTGGCATTGGACAACGCGCCTATTTTAGAATTGCTCAATTCCGTGGTGAACACAGGCGACGAAATTCTTGGCATCAATTTTTCAAACGAAACAATTAACGGCAAGGTGATCGATGGCGTCTATCTTTACCGGATGAACATCACCGAGTTCGCGCTTTAGCATCATCCCATCGCGGGCGATGCGTGATGCACAAGCATGTGCCACTGATCATTTTCAAGCCGGTACACATTGGTAGAGAGGGCCATGCCGACGGGTTGGTCGTCTAAAAAGATGCGCTCGCGCAGCGTATGGATACTGAGCGAACCCTCCTGTACCGTTTTGACCTCCCTGACTTCGAAATGCAGACCGGACTGTGACGCAAACATCGCGCGCCAGCTTGCCGTGATCGCTTCAAAGCCCTGAAGACGTTCACTGCCGGGATGAATGCATGAAGCCGTATCATCATTCGACCAAAGTGTACGCATGGCATCAATGTCGCTGTTTTCGATGGCCGCATAAAAGGCGGCTTCGGCTTCCTGCGGGGTCTGAAGCGAGAGCGTTTCCGATGCTGCAGGCTGCTCGGATGCCGATGGGTCATCGGAGACGTGCGCCTGAGGTGATCGATCGCTTTTTAGTGCAGGAATATACGCCTCCCCGAGCGCCGAATCTTCAAACCGGTCTGCCTGGAAGGTATAGATGGCCGGATGATGATCAAGTGCAAATCCCCTCAGACCGGCTTTGATGCCAAGTTGTCCGAAAAACTGATTGAAATCCGGATACTCCTCCCAGACCTGCGGCAAAAAAGCGGCAGTGTGCTGGCCATGCTGCAAGATAACGCCGTCGTACCCGGGGCGAAGTTTCTGCTGCAGGGTCTCGGCGGTGTCATACTCCTGCGCTTCGGGCAGCGTCAGCAATGAGATGTCGATACTGCAGTAAGGGTATTCGCTCTGTTCAAGCGGATAGAAACGCCTGTCCTCGAACGCGGCTGCTTTTGCATTATAGATGATGTCGTCATAAAGGGTGGCATGCGGCAGCAGCGAGCCGATGCAGCCGCGCAGCGAATCGCCGTCAACGTTGATAGTGACGAAGGTGGCGCGTTTTTCGCCCAGTTCCGGGAACTGGGCACACAGGATCTCTTTGGAGTAGGAGAAGGGTTTGCCGAAACGCTCCTCGATTGCGGCGCGGGCCAGCCTGAGAAGGAGGTCTTGAAGTGTCATGGATGACCTTTTGTTTGGATGTGCTTCTGTATTACATTTTTTGTTCCTCTCCAAGAGTGATTTTTGCATACCATATTGTAAAAAGGAACGATAAGCATGGCTTTCGAACTGATGACACTGCCCTTTGAACCGACGGCGCTTGAACCAATGATCTCGGAGGAGACCGTTAACTATCATTACGGCAAACACCACAAAGGGTATGTCGATAAACTCAATGCGCTGATAGCGGGAGGGAAGTATGCCGACGCAACGCTTTTCGACATTATAAAAAAGGCGAAAGGACCGACGTTCAACAATGCCTCGCAAGTCTTCAGCCACGATTTTTACTGGTACGGTCTTTCGACGGAAAAAACAGCTCCTTCTGCCGTGCTGATGGAGAAGATAGATCATGATTACGGTGCGTTGGAAGATTTCAAAGAGGCATTTCTCAACGCTGCGGCAAGTCTGTTTGGATCGGGATGGGTTTGGCTGGTCAACCAAAACGGCAGCCTGGCGATCAAAAAATACTCTAATGCCGAGACCCCGATCAAAGATGGCCTGCGCCCGCTCCTGGTCTGTGATGTCTGGGAACATGCGTATTATATTGACCAGCGCAATGCGCGTGCGGCATATCTTGAGAACTGGTGGCAGCTTGTCAACTGGAAATTCGTCTCAGATAACTGGGCGGCCGGTGAGGATGAACCGATCATTGGTTACAAGTAAAGATGCGCCAAATATATCTAAAGATTTATCATATTGATATGGACGGGTAGAGTTGTCTTGGGGAATGGGAGTGTAAAAAAGGATGCAATCGGCGAAATGCCGATAGGCATTATAGCGGAGTAACGTTCTCTGCCTGTGGGCCTTTTTGCCCCTGACCGATTTCGAAAGTCACTTCCTGACC
>JANTHE010000155.1 GCA_024762585.1 Sulfuricurvum sp.
TTTTACAAGACGCCATATCATCACAGCCTTAGTACGCTGCTGCTGATCGACGCAGCGAAGATCACGGACAGTCTTTCGCTGATCGATGACGAATACCATGCGCTGCTCAGCATCGAACGTCCGCTTTTACATGCGGCGGTCAGGGACGAAGCGCTGCAAAAGCGTGTCGGACGGACGGCGGACGTCAAATACCCCGACGACGGGTTTACGATGCTGCTCGCCAAAGAGCTGCAGCGTCTAGGGATGGCATATGTCTCTTACGAGCCAGCGTCGGAGACGACCGATGCCGACCTGCGGATGGATTACGACGTCAGCATCAAGGCGCAAAGCGATATGAAACTCTTTATCAACAAGGATATCCGCCTGATCGCTTCTGGCGAACGGGTCTGCTTCCCTTCGCGCATGCGGCCGGTTAGATCGCTTCTTGCCATGGCCAACGGCCTTGCCGGCATTCCCGATAACGATACGATGCTGTTTGATCGTCCGGAACATTTCGAGTCCGTCACTGTCCATGGCTCGGTCGTACTGGAGGGTGAAACGGAGCAGTGGCACTCGTCACAGCGCAGTGTGGCCCTCGATATCGCTTCGTTCATGTCCGTCATCGCGGAACACGACCTTTTTGGCCAGAAGTGCGTTGGCGCGCATTTCGAGCAGGAGCCGTCGTTTCTTTACTATGACGGCAAAAAGGTGATCCGGGTCGTACCGCCTAAAGCGTTTGAGCCGCAGGGGCTGCTCGAAAAGATTGCAACACTGAGAGAGGGTTCGGACCGGCTTGTTGCCAACTTGGAGGTAAAAAGGCCCGAACTTTTCAAGCGTCTTGAAGCATTCCAGTCCCGCGAGAACGCCACGCTTTTCGAAGCGGTCTCCATGGTGTTGGGTCTGGAAGAGCAGGGCTTTGACGCGGTGAACTGCGAGGCGCTCAAGTTCGTCGGCAAGGGGGGCATGCAGGTCGACACCCATGTGAAAGACAACCGGTTCGATCATACCGCTTTTCTGGCCAGTATCATCAGCTACCGGCTTGCCGATGTCGATACGGTGCTGCTGGCCTACTCCATCTACGAGTCGCTGGGGGATTATTTCAGCGACCTGCTGCAGCAGATCAAAGGCAAAACCAAATCGGAGCATATCGTGCTGTGCGGAAGCCATTTTGCACAGCAGTCGCTTTTCAGCCGCTTGCAGCGCAATCTCAAAACGCCTGCGCCGAAGATGAACGTCCGTTACCCCATCGGGCGGGAGAACGCCGTTGTCGGCTGCGTCTACCTCTAGGCGTCTGCGCATCCGTGTGCGCGGCATTGTGCAGGGGGTGGGGTTCCGCCCCTTCGTCTACCAGTTGGCACAGCGTCATGGACTTGGCGGCTATGTATACAATGACGGCGAAGGGGTGCGAATCGAGTTCGAGGGTGACGCGGCCGAAATGGAAGCGGCCTTGCAAACGCTACAGGCTTCGCCGCCGCCACTGGCGAGGATCGATGAGGTGATCTGTGAGACCGTGCAGGTGCGGCATGAAAAGCGGTTTGAAATTCTCCATTCGGAATCGGGAGAGGTTTTGGCAATGGTTTCGCCAGATATCGCGCTGTGCGACGCCTGCAGCGCCGAAATGCAAGACCCCTACGACCGGCGCTACGGTTATGCGCTGATCAACTGTACCGACTGCGGTCCCCGCTACTCTATCATCGAAGCGCTTCCTTATGACCGTCCAAACACCTCCATGAAGGCGTTCGCCATGTGCCCCGCGTGCGAGGCGGAGTATAACGATCCCGCTAACCGTCGTTATCATGCGCAGCCCATAAGCTGCTTCGAGTGCGGCCCAAGGCTGCGCTTTTGGCGCAGCGATGGAGCATGGGTGATGGAACACGAAAAATGTATTGAAGCTGCCGCGCAGATGATAATAGAGGGCAAAATCGTTGCGCTCAAGGGAATGGGCGGTTTTCATCTTGTTTGTGACGCGACGAACAAAAAATCGGTACAAACACTGCGTGAGCGAAAGCGACGCCCCTCCAAGCCATTGGCCGTGATGTTCCCTTCGCTAAAGATGATTAAATCGTACGCTGACATCAGTGAAGCCGAAGAGCGGATGATTCTTTCCAAAGAGCGTCCGATCGTTATCGTCAAGAAAAAAAAGCATCCTCCATTTTCCATTAACCATCTTCCATCCGAAAACGTCGCACCCGGAATCGACCGCATCGGTGTGTTTCTTCCTTATACGCCGCTGCATCTGTTGCTGCTGGAGTATCTGGGCAGGCCCATCGTCGCCACGAGCGCCAACCGCAGCGAGGAGCCAATCATTATCGATGCGGATACGCTCATACAAAGACTTGGAAATGTCGTCGATGCGGTACTCGATCATGATCGAGCTATTGTCAACGCCTGCGACGACAGCGTTGTCATGATGACGTCGGAACGCAGGCTGACACTGCGCATGGCGAGGGGGTATGCCCCCGCAAGCATGCCGCTGCCGTTCGTGACGTCCAAAAAGATTCTGGCGCTCGGCGCAAACCAGAAAAACGCCATCGCACTGGCGTTTGGTAAACACGCCGTGCTCTCGCCGCATATCGGTGATCTCGGCACCGTCGAAGCGAACGAATACTTTGAACGCACCGTCGAAACCTTCGAATGCCTCTACGATTTCACGCCCGACATCATCGTCTGCGATCTCCATCCGGGGTACGAGACGACCAAATGGGCGAAGCGCATGAATCACGAGAAGGGGATCGAAGTTTTACAGGTGCAGCATCACTATGCGCATGCGTTGTCGTGCATGGCAGAAGAGGGGATTGATGAAGAGGTGCTGGCGTTCTGCTTTGACGGGACAGGGTACGGGGTGTACAAGGTAAATGGCGAAGCCAGAGAAGGTGCCCTGGGGTATGGAATACTGTGGGGCGGAGAGGTGCTGCTGGCCGATCCGCTCGATTACAGCCGTATCTGTTCGCTGCGTTCTTTTCGGCTGCTCGGCGGCGAGAAGGCCATTCGCGAACCGCGCCGAGTCGCGCTGGCGCTGCTGTTCGAGTGTTACAGTCTTGAAGAAGTGCTTGTCATGAAAAACCCGACGGTCGAAAGCTTCGAGCCTGCGCAGATCAAGACACTGCATACCATGTGGAAGCGCGGCCTCAATGCTCCTTTGTGCAGTTCCGTCGGCCGACTTTTCGACGCTGTGGCGTCGCTGACGGGGGTAGCGCAGACGCTGGGCTATGAGGGCGAAAGCGGTCTGCTGCTCGAAGCGACCGCGGCAAAGGCACCTGCACAGGAGGGATTCGCATTCGGAATCGGTGAGACGGTGATTGACTGGGAGCCGCTGCTGCGGCGCATCATGGAGGAGCCCTTGAAGGAGACGGCGGCTTTCGGGCTGCATACCGCGCTTGCCGACGCCATCGCCGACATCGCCGCGCGGTATCCGGACAAAGCGGCGGTGCTTAGCGGCGGCGTGTTTCAAAACCGCACCCTCGTCTCCCTCGCAAGCGAACGACTGGAGGCCGCGGGCATTCGCTGCCATATCCCGCAGACCGTTCCCGTTAACGACGGTGGAATCGCGCTGGGGCAGCTTTACCACGTGTTGTACAAGGAAAGAGAATGAACGCTATTGCGGTGATCGGATCGGGAAACGCTTTTTTCAAAGATGAAGGGGCAGGGCTCTATGCGGCAAAATATCTAAAAGAAAATTACGATTTCATGCCGGAAGTCGAATTTGTCGATGGCGGAACGCTCGGTTTTGGACTGATGCCGCTGTTACAGGAGTTTTATCATGTGCTCATCGTCAACACCGCCTCGGACGACACGCTCACTCCCGGAAGCGTTCTAGTGCGCGGTTGTGACGTTTTCTTGGAGGAGTCGAAAATAAAAAAAACCGCCAACGAGGTGGAGATCGCCGAAATGGTGCAGATCTGTCAGCTGTCGGGGACGATGGCGGAAACGACGCTGGTGAGCGTTGTCCCCGAAGATATCATCTCGGTCGAAGTGGGACTCACACCATGCCTCAAAGCGGCATGGCCGAAATATATCGATGCCGTATTGCAGCAGCTCTCGGCGGCAGGGGTTTCGTATGAAAAATGTCAGAGCGGGATGACGCTGGACGCGATCTTGCAGACCTTCGCCGAGCCGAGCATCGAGCATGGGCGGGGGTTTTGAGATACGCTGCGTCAACCGCGGCTGGCGCAGGCGATCGCTTCTTCGTCGAAGACATAATCCACGACATGTGATTCAATAGTGACCTTTTCTAAAAAGTCAAGCGCTTC
>JANTHE010000156.1 GCA_024762585.1 Sulfuricurvum sp.
AAAGCCCTCCCGAAGGGCGTTACAGAGAAAGCCACACTCTGCGTTGCCGCTTCTCGACTTGGCTACGGCCAAGCCTTCAAAGCGTCGCCTTGATTGTGACGTTCTCTGTAACGCTGAGACCGAACAGGGTTATTAGAGGTGCCCTTAATTCATAATTCAGGCAGTAAGGTGAAAGCTCCAAAAGGGTACGGCAAAAACTATTTTACATTCGCTTCCATCCTGGCGCACAGTGTGGCGCCGAAGCTTCAAAGCCGATCTGTGAGTATGGAGAATCATCTGTACGTTTCGGCCTGTGAAAAAGAGGATGATATAGACGAGCCGCCCGGCGTTTCCGAAGACGGGCCGCGCATCGTCCCCGTCACGCCCTGCCACTGCGACTGCTATTACCGGGCGCGTACCTATCTGAGCCTGAAGATCAACCGTTTTATCCCCAGATGTCCTTTTTATACCACCTGGTTCGCTTTTAGGCGTACCGGCGTACACCCGCCTCTTTTTATCCTTTAACAATCAACTGCTCTTGATCATCAACAAAATAGAAACATTAAAGGATAAATCAATGTCAAAAAAAAGCTATGTGACAGGATTTCCCCGTATCGGGGAACAGCGCGAACTTAAAAAAGTGCTCGAGGCGTTTTGGGCGGGCAAAAGCCCTTTTCAGGCTGTAGAAGAGACAGCTCGTACTCTGCGTCAAAGGCACTGGGAGTATCAAAAATCTGCGGGTATGGACTATATCAGCTCCAACGATTTCAGTCTCTACGACACCATGCTCGACACGGCGGTGATGCTGGGGGCGATCCCGGAACGTTTTCGCGGTTTGCAAAATGAAGAACTCTACTTTGCTATGGCGCGCGGCAATGCCGATAGTGTCGCGATGGAGATGACCAAATGGTTCAATACGAACTATCACTATATCGTTCCCGAACTAAGCAGGCAAGATACGTACCGTCTGAATGCCGCCAAGCTCATAAACGAGTATAAGGAAGCAAAGACGTTGGGGATCACTACCAAGATCAACCTGATCGGTCCCATCACTTTCCTGGGGCTCTCCCGACGCATCGACGGCGATGACGCATTTGAACTTCACGCCGGAATTTTACCGCTGTATGAAGCACTGCTGCATGAGATTTCGCAACTGGATGCAAAGGTGACGGTGCAGATTGACGAGCCGATTTTCGTGCGCGACACCCCTCCGAAAGTCCTGAGCCTGATCAAGCCCACTTATGACCGGCTCTGCAGTGTCTCTGAGCATATTGAAATCATCGTGAACACCTATTTCGAGCATGCCTGCGAAGCGGTGGATGTGCTCGTGAACACTCCGGTGTGGGGGATTGGGCTCGATTTTGTCCACGGCCCGAAAAACATGCAGGCACTGCAACGCATCGCACACAGCGGCAAGAAACTGGTCGCCGGAGTCGTCGACGGCAGAAATATCTGGAAAAACGATATGCAAAAGACGCAGAAGCTGCTTGAAACAATTGCCGAAACGGTCGACAGGGAGGCGATGATTGTCTCCACCTCCTGCTCGCTGCTGCATACCCCGTTTACCCTGGCGTATGAGCAGCAGATGACCTCGGAGATCAAAAACTGGCTCAGTTATGCAGTGGAAAAGCTTGATGAGCTCGCCGTGATCACGAAGCGTTTCTTCGAAGGCGATGCCGCACTAGAGGCACAGGAGCGCGCCATGCTGCAAGCCAATATCAGCGCGAATGAGAGCCGACGCTCCTCGGAGCGCATCCATGACGCCGTCGTACAAAAACGGGTGGAGGGGCTTCGTGACACCTGCCGCGCCGAAGCGTATGAAACCCGCATCGCACGGCAAAAAGCGGCGCTGGGGTATCCGCCGCTGGCGACGACTACCATCGGTTCGTTTCCGCAGACTCCGGAGGTGCGACAGGCCAGAAGGGCCTATAAAAACGGCGTTATCGGTACAGATGCGTACGAGGCGCAGATGAGAGCCTACATTGACGAGTGTGTCGCGTTTCAGGAAGCCTGCGGCCTCGATGTGCTGGTACACGGCGAACCGGAGCGCAACGATATGGTCGAATATTTCGGTGAACAGTTAAATGGATTCGGCTTTAGTGAAAACGGCTGGGTTCAGAGTTACGGCAGCCGCTGCGTCAAGCCGCCGTTCATCTACGGCGACGTAAGCAGGCCCGAGCCGATGACGGTGAAGTGGAGTGTGTATGCGCAGTCTAAAACCTCCAAGATCATGAAAGGGATGCTGACCGGACCGGTGACGATTTTGAACTGGTCGTTCGTGCGTGACGATCTGCCGCGTGAAGCGGTATCGCGCCAGATTGCTGTGGCTATCAGCGACGAGATCGATGATCTCCAAAACGCGGGTATCCGCATCATTCAGGTGGATGAAGCCGCATTCAAAGAGGGCTACCCGCTGCGCAAGGAGAAGATTACGGCGTACGAGGCGTGGGCGGTCAGAGATTTTAAGCTGGCGACCGGCAGTGCGGCAGTCGAGACGCAGATTCATACGCACATGTGCTATAGCGAGTTCAACGATATCATCAAAACCATCGAGGCGATGGACGCGGACGTGATATCGATCGAGACGGCGCGCAGCGGCAATACTTTGCTGAAGATCTTTAAAGAGGTCGGCTATAAACAAGAAGTCGGACCGGGTATTTACGACATCCATTCCCCCAGAATCCCCACCGTAGAAGAGATGGTTTCGCAGATCAAGGCACTGCTGGAGGTCTTGCCCAAAGAGCAGCTTTGGATCAATCCCGACTGCGGCCTGAAAACCCGAAAGTGGGAAGAAGTAAAACCGAGCCTGGAGCATATGGTCGAGGCGGTCCGCATTGTCAGGGGAGAGTGTGATTGCTAACAGGGTGGATAGCCGGCGGCAGGGAAAGCGTGTCCTGTCGTGGCGGGCCCTCGCTGCATGTTCGGAATACCGGAGTGTGAATTTAAAGCGTACCGGACTTCAATTTTAACAGATACTCGTCCAGATACATTTTGACATCGCCTGAAAGAATGAGAAGTCCCAGAATATTTGGAACTGCGAGTGCCAAAAAGAGCACCGAGCTCAAGTCCACTAGCAGTCCGGTATCGACCATCGTGGCAATAATGATAAATGCGATAAATATCATTTTAAAAATGATAGATGATTTTATGCCAAACAGGTAGACCCAGGCGCGTTCGCCATAGTATGACCAGGAAATCATCGTAGAAAATGCAAACAAAAACATGGCAATGCCTAAAAAACTGGGGAACCAGGAGACCACAGAGCCAAATGCTGCGGCGGAGAGTGCGGCACCTTGCTTTGCATCAATCATTGCCGCAATTTCCGGTGATGGGTTATTGTATATGCCGGTAATAATCACTACAAGCGCGGTCATGGTGCAGACAATGATGGTATCTACCATCGGCTCATACAGCGAAACAAGTCCCTGCTGAATGGGGTACTGCACGGTTGAAGGAGCGTGCGCAATGCCGGCAGAGCCAAGTCCGGCTTCGTTGGAAAATACAGCGCGCTGGAACCCCTGTACCATGGCAGCCAGTACTCCCCCTGCGACGGCAGTAGGATGAAAGGCTTCAGTAATGATGAGTGCAAAGGCGCGGGGGATGTCACTCATATGCGTCAGCAAGACCCACAAGACCATCAGAATATAAAAAATAACCATAAAGGGTACAATCACTTCCGCGACATGCGCAATCCGTCTGATACCACCAATAATCACCAGGGCGGTAACGGATGCCAAAACCAGACCGAAAAGCGTTGGATGCGAAGCAATCAGAGGAATCTCAGACTGTGCGACCAGGAGCGCTTGAGAAACCTGAAACGTATTACCGGCGCCAATAGCGCCAAGCACCATAAACAGGGCAAAAATAACGGCGAGCACCCTACCGATTTTAGGCCATCCCTTGGCAGCCATTCCGCGCGAGAGGTACTCCATGCCACCACCCATGACCGTGCCATTGGCCAAAAATTCTCGATACTGTTGCGAGAGTGTGACTTCGGTAAACTTCAGCGTCATACCTAAAAACCCTGCCATGATCATCCAAAATGCCGCTCCTGGACCGCCTAAGGTGATCGCGATGGAAACAACTGCGATATTCCCGATCCCTACTGTGGCAGAGAGCGCCGTGGAGAGTGATTCGAATGGAGTTATAATCCCTTTCGCCTTGTCGTTCAGGTACTTTCCGCGCACAATTTGAAGCGCATGCGGCAACATACGCAAATTGATAAAACGCATTT
>JANTHE010000157.1 GCA_024762585.1 Sulfuricurvum sp.
CCAGTCTTCCCAGCATCTGCATAACGGCACGTGCAGCCTGAGGTTTTGCATTCCCCAGTCTCCAGTCTTGATAGGTGCGCATGGAGATGCCCAGCATTTCGGCCATCTGTTTCTGGCTGATTTTCTTACCGTTATTTTGCGCCTCCACTGCATTATGAAGAATATTGAAAAGATCGGAAAGTTCCATTGCTCCATTGTAGAAAGAGTATTCTTAAAATAAGCAAAAAACAGTATAAAATTGATAATAAACTGTTTTAATATACTACAATAATGTACTATAAGATATAAATATAGTATTATATATTGTAAAAAATATACTAAATATACGGAAAAACGTATAATTTTTGAATTTGAAACCTTCTATATGTTTCGCAAGATTTTAGAGATACCCTATATAGAATTCCATAGAATCGAGATTGGATAAAGGCAAAATGTAGATTGGCAGATTTGTCTGTTTATTTAACGGGAAAGTAGATCAGAATAGTCGTATTTTGAAAAATCGAGAATGAACTCACCATTTTGCTGATTGACTCGGATGTCATTGCCATACGCTTTTGCAAAACGTTTTTTGACTGTTTTGACCTCCGCATCCGTATAGTGTATTGATTCGAGATATTTAAGCAGTTCCATTGGGTGTGCTTGTGCCGTTGAAGAATTGGGAGTATTGGTTTGATTGGGCGTTGAAGATGCTGTGTTTACAGCGGGAGAGATCTGCTCAGAAAAGTGAGCACCTCCCAACTTGAAACTTTCTTGTACCAGTTTCGCATTGACCAATTCCAGAAACGATTTTAGCTGTTCATCGCGACTGGCATAGACAGCCTCGATGCGGTCGCGTTCTTCTCTAAGCATCTGCTCTTTATCCGAAATCAACGCATCGATCTTGGTTTCAAGTTCCGCAATCTTCTGTTTAAGCTGCATATTCTCTTTTTGGTACATCATGATGATGGCGCCGGCTGTGGTTTTTCGGCGTTCTGTCGGTTCCTGCGCCAAATTAGCAGTTTGAAGTTCAGCATCATCAACGATGATATAGGTGGTCCCTTCTGTTTCAGTATATGAGAGCCTTCCGGCGCGTAGTTTTGCGCGGATCATCTCCTTGGACATCTTATACCGGGCGGCGTATTCATCAATCGTGATCTGCATTGTCGGAGATTCTATCAAAAAAATCTTTAAAACGGAGGAATGGCTCAGGAAGGCACGCTATAATTTGTCTTAGGATGCGAATATTTATTTGGATATTTCTTGTTGTATCGTTTTCACCTGCAGTGTGGGGGATAAAAACCGAAGCAATTGTATCGCTGTATAAAAAAGGTGATTATAAACAGGTCTGTAAACTGGGGATGCGGGAGTATTATCGGGGCAATAAAGAGCCCCATTTTGCCGCCATGGTAGGCATGGCCTGTGCAAAAAACGATGTAATCAATCCGCTGGGGATTCTGCAGCGCAGTTTGGTCACGACAAAAGCACTGCGCAGCAGTGCAACCTATTTCGCAACACTCATTTTGACGAAACGTCTTTTGTATCAGCATTTTATCGACGGTATCAAGCTGGATTCATTCGTTTTACCGAAATACAACCACATTCTCAGCACAGTACTGGATCATGTTGTCAGAAAAGATTATGTGCAGATGGGGCGAGGGATGATTCGGATCGAATCCGGGGACCGTATCATTTTAGTATCGGTTTCAGACGATAAACCGGCGCGTTTGCTGGTCGATGAATACGCCGGGGCGAAGTTGCTGCAACGCCACTGGTACCAATAATCAGGTTATCTCTTCGTTTTTGGTGATCTGTTCGTAGATTGCAGGCAGTGTACCAGTATGGGGATAGCGTGCATAGTAACGGCTCAGTAGCTGATTAAGCTTGTTGTGATTGAAACGCCAATAGTGATTTTTATCAAAAGATTCATGCTTGACTATATATTCAAATAGCGCCTGTGCGTCCAAAGGGTTTTCGGGAGTATGCTGCTCTTTTATGACGGTGAGCATCAATTGCGTCAGCTCCTCTTTCGATGCTTCGTCCGAGTCGTCGTCCGGAAGCGGTTTCATTGGCATAAAATGGTAAAACTTCCAACCGGTAAGGATCAAGATAGAAATAAAACCTATCAGCATCATTATCTCTACGGACATACATCACTCCTTCGTGAACTAGACACACTCAAAAATACCCTATTTTAGCCAATTTAGTGTAAAATTCTGAAAAATACAAAAGGGTTACGATGGCAACAATCGGAATGGGAGACATCAAAAAGAACGTACGGCTCGAGATCGCGGGTGTTCCCTACAAAGTGGTGGAGTTTCAGCACGTCAAACCGGGCAAAGGCGCGGCATTTGTGCGTATGAAAGTCAAAAGTTTCCTTAATGGAAAAGTGGTTGAAAAAACGGTACACGCCGGGGATAAGTTTGAAGTGCCGAACATGGAACATAAAACCATGCAGTTCCTTTATGATGACGGTGATATGCTTCAATTCATGGACAATGAAAGCTATGAACAGTTTGGACTCACGTACGAACAGTGCGAGGATGCGATGAAATGGCTCAAAGACGGTACTAATGCAGAGATCGTTTTTCATAATGGCAAAGCCATCAGCGTAGAAGCACCGGCAACGATGGAACTGTTGGTCACGGAAACACCGCCGAACTTCAAAGGCGATACGTCAAGCGGCTCCAAAAAACCTGCGACGCTCGAAACGGGAGCAGTGGTTCAGGTACCTTACCATGTGCTCGAAGGCGATACTATCAAGGTCAATACCGTTGACGGTGAGTATGTCGAAAAAGTAAAGTAGTTATTTAAAGGGGATTGTCATGGCTAAAAAAGTACTGGTTCCGATCGCAGAAGGTTTCGAAGAGATTGAAGCGGTCAGTATTATCGATGTTTTGCGTCGTGCAGGGATTGAGGTACTGGTGCGATCGCTCGACAACACGCTGGAAGTCAAAGGGGCCAATGGTATCACGCTCAAGGCCGATGGCGCTTTGGAGGGTTTGGATGCAGACGCAATCGATATGATCGTTCTTCCGGGAGGGTGGGGCGGCACCGACCGGCTTGCTGAAGATCAGAACGTCCAGTCGCTGCTAAAAGCGATGGACGCAAAAGGAAAGGCCATCGGAGCGATCTGCGCGGCACCGTTCGCACTGAATGCCGCCGGTGTTCTCAAAGAGAAGTTTACCTGCTATCCCAGTGTGGAAGAGCAGATCAGGAGAGAGGGTTATATGGCCGATGCGCAGCAGGTGGTCGAAGCTCAAAACGTCATGACCTCCCGAGGGCCCGGAACCGCAATCTGCTTTGGCCTTGAAATCGTAAAAAAGCTGGTGGGAGATGACACCTACAACGCACTGAAAGAAGGCCTGTTGGCAACGTATTGTGAATAACGCTTTGTGCTGCTTTAAGATTTTTTGAAAAGCATCTACAGATGAGCTTTTGCAGGCCGCGTCAAAGCGGCTTTCCGCATCCATGAAGCTTATAGAGGTTATCTAAAACAATGTTGACTTCAACAGGATAACTCTCGCCCTCTTTGTTGAGCTGGCAACGTTTGTCATTAAACTCTATATGGACAGTATGATCACTGCTTTTGGCATTGATAATCTGTTTATTTGGTGATGCTCTCACCATACGCCCCTGTTTAAACACATAACTCTCAACCCCTCCGTTGCGGGTCAATATGATGCCTTTTCCATGTTTGAAGCTTAGAAGCTCCCACTTTTTTCGTTTGCCTGCTGCCCAGAAATCTACACCGTCCACTTTCGCCGCAGCCCATTTTGAGGCGGCAGCATCGATGAGGCATGAGAGACTCTGGTGCCCTTTTTGCAAAAACAGGGCCTCATTCTGTTTGGCCCAGAACGTCATCTTATTGTCTTCATATTTGACACCGGAGGCACTTTGAACCCGCGGGAGCTTGACCTTTCCTTTAGGCAGATGGAGCCAAAGAGCGTCACTTTGAAATTGGGTGACAAGCCTGGTTCCATCATTACAGGTATATGCAAACGTTCTGCTCTGTTCAGCCGCTGAAATGCTCGCCTGCAACAAAATGGTTATTAAGACAGCTATTACATTGGGATATTTGAATGAAATTTCACTGCTTTTCATGTTTGTTTCACTTTTTCAGATTTTTGTTATTGTATCACAGCCAATATTATGGCTGAATACTTGAGGGCACCGCTAAAAACCCTGTACGGTCTCAGCGTTACAGAGAAAGCCACACTCTGCGTTAGTGTTTT
>JANTHE010000158.1 GCA_024762585.1 Sulfuricurvum sp.
ACGTTCGCCACGCCGCGGCCGATCTCGCCCAGCCCGATGATGCCCCACCGTTTACCTTTCACCTCGTGAAACGGCCGGCCGACATGGGTGAAGATCTCGCTGCGTTGCCACTCTCCGTGTTTGACATAGTCGTCGTAATAGCGGCTGTGGCCCATGAGGTAAAAGAGCATCGAAAAAGTGTGCTGAATGACCGAGTCGGTCGAATAGCCCGCCACGTTTTTGACGGCGATACCGCGCCGGCTCGCCGCGTCGAGGTCGACGTTGTTCATCCCCGTCGCCGCGACGCAGATGAGTTTGAGCGACGGCGTCGCCTCCATCATGGCGCCGGTAATCACCACCTTGTTTGTCACGATCACATCGGCATCAGCGATGCGCGACGGCGTCTGTTCCGGTGCCGTCGTCTCAAAAGCGGCCACTTCGCCAAAGGCATTAAAGCCGCTGACATCCGTCTCCCCATAGGTGAGGGTATCGAGCAGTACTATTTTCATCAGCTGTCACTCACTTTCTCAATCAGTCTGCGCGCTTTCTCCAGCGCGGCTTCGGGTTCGTCGAAGACCAGTGCAACCGCCAGGCGACGGCCCGGGTGCGATTCGGGTTTTCCGAAGACGCGGACAAAGCTGTTGGCGTCGAAGAGGCTCTCGTCCACATCGACGACCGGTGCGAAGGATTCGCCGCTCGCCTTGTACGCCGCCGATGCCCCGCCGCCGTAGAACGTAAAGCCCAGCGGCAGGCCCAGCACCGCGCGCAGGTGCAGGGCGAACTCGCTCTGGCTTTGGGTGATGAGCGTGACCATTCCCGTGTCGTGCGGACGCGGGCTCACCTCGCTGAAATAGACCTCGTCGCCTTTGACGAAGAGCTCGACGCCGAAGATGCCGCGTCCGCCGAGCCCGTCGGTAATGGCCTTGGCGATCGCCTGCGCTTTTTGCTTGGCCGCCTCGCTCATCTGCATCGGCTGCCAACTGAAGACATAGTCGCCGTCGCGCTGGATGTGGCCGATGGGTTCGCAAAAGGCCGTCTCCGTTTCATTGCGCGCCGTCAGCATCGTAATCTCGTAATCGAAATCGATGAACGCCTCGACAATGAGCTCGCTGGCATCCCCGCGCGCCTCTTTGGCGATCTCCCAGGAGGCATCGATGTGCTCCTCGTCTTTCAGCACGCTCTGCCCGTGTCCCGAAGAACTCATCACCGGTTTGACGACGCAGGGGTACCCCATCTCTTTCGCCGCTTCGGCCAGTTCGTCGCGTGTCTTGACGAAACGGTACGGCCCCGTGTGCAGCCCCAGCCCCTCGGCGGCGAACTGCCGGATGTTCTTACGGTTCATTGTCTTGTTGACGGCATCGGCGTTGGGGATGACATGGTAGCCTTCCGCTTCGGCCTTAAAGAGCGCGTCGATGCTGATGGCCTCGATCTCGGGCAGGATGAAATCGGGCTGCTCGGCGCGGATCAGCTCCAGCACTGCCTCGGTGTCTTGCATATTGACCACATGCGCGCGGTGCGCCACCAGGTGCGCCGGCGCGCCCTCGTAGCGGTCGACGGCGACAACTTCGATGCCCAGGCGCTGCGCCTCGATGGCGACCTCTTTGCCGAGTTCGCCCGAACCCAGCAGCATAATACGGATGGAATTGCTTTTTAACGGCGCGGTAAAGAGCATAGACATTTCCTTGAAAATTCAGATAGATAATTGTAACGAAGGGAGATAAAAAAAGGGGAAAAATATCCATCAAGCCCGAAGGCTTTTCCGGATTAGAGGCGTGACTCGTAACGGCGCATCATATACAGACGTTTGAGCATTTTCTTGCGAGCTGCAATTTTCTCTTTTTTACGCTTCTCGGTTTCCGTTTCATGGAAACGGCGAGCACGCGCTTCCGTAACGACGAGGTTACGGTCAGTCTGCTTTTTGAAGCGACGATACGCAGCATCGAAGTTGTCGTCATGACGAAGAACGATACCTGGCATTCACATCACCTACTTTCTTTAAAATTTGGACGCGAATTGTAACACACCTTTGCCCCTTTTTCAAAACCGGTAGCTCATTCCCAGCGAAAAACCGTCATATCGGTGTCGTTGCGGTTGGCCCACTCCTTCATGGAAGCGTCATACAGCTTTGCCTGTTCGAAACCGAGTATACGGTGCAGCACGAAGTAGTTCATCGACGCTTCGAGCCCACCGGTGCAGTAGACGATGAGCGGCGCATCCGCGTCGAGCCCCAGTCCTGTTCCGAGCATGGCCTCCAGCTCTTTTTTGGGCTTCAGCCTGTTCTGGGCATCCAGACTATAGCGCCAGAAATAACTGTGCGCCCCGCTGATGTGGCCGCTGCGCGCCAGGACGCCCTGACGTTCGGCACCGAAATAGTAGCGCGCCGGACGCGAATCGATCATCTGCACCCTCTTCACACCTGCCTTGACCGCGTCCAGCGTCGCCAGTACCGCCGGCCGCTCGTGCGCCCTGAAACTCCCCTTGCGGTCCGCTTCCGTTTTTTTCGACAGCCTGCCGGTCGCCTCTACATAGCTCTTCAGCCCGCCGTCGAGCAAAAAGGTGTTGTCGAACCCGGCGTACTCCATGGCCCAGATGACATAGGTCGCTTTGAGCAGGTCCTTGTTATTGCGCTGATGCGAATAGACGACGACTTTCGAATATTTTTTAATACCCAGCCGGCGCATTTCGGCCTGAAGCTCCCCCATGGAACGCACTTCCGCGTGCTTTCCCAGCGCGTGACGCCAGTGCGACAGCGGCGAGTTGACTGCCCCGGGGATATGTCCCGACGCATAGGCATCCGCGTCCGACACATCGACAATGACGACATCGCTGTCTTTTTGATACACCGCCACCCAGTCGCCTGTCACCAGGGGCATCGCCGCAAACGCTCCCGCAGCCATCAGCATAAGCATTACAAATACTCTCATCTCACTTCTCCGTCTATTTCTATTGAAGTCCATTATAATATTGAGGCCTTTGCCGCACCTTATGGCGCCCTTTTCGATAAAATACGCTCATGATCTCCCAGGACTCCATCGACGGGCTGAAGTCGCGCATCGACATCGTCGATGTCATCGGCAACTACGTCGAACTGAAAAAAGCCGGCAGCAACTACAAGGGGCTCTGCCCTTTTCATGACGAAAAGAGCCCGAGCTTTTCGGTCAGCCCCTCCAAGCAGTTCTACCACTGTTTCGGCTGTCAGGCCAGCGGCGACGCCATCAAGTTCCTCATGGAGTACGAAAAACTCACCTACCCCGAAGCCATCGAAAAACTCGCAGCGCAGTACAACTACAGCCTCACCTACACGCAGGGGCAGCCACAGCAGCAGCGTTCACAGCTGCTGGAGAAACTGAACGACTGGTACCGCAGCCTGCTCGATAAAAACCCCACGGCGATGCAGTACCTCACCGAGCGCGGCGTCTTTGAGTCGAGCATCGAGCACTTCGGCATCGGCTACGCCCCGGCATCACACCTCACCATCAACTTTATCAAGCAAAACCAGTTCGCCATGGCCGAAGCCATCGAACTCGGAGTGGCCGGACAGGGCGAAGGGCGCGAATACGCCCGCTTCATCGAGCGCATCACCTTTCCCATCCACGCCCCCAACGGCGCCATCGTAGGGTTCGGCGGCCGGACCATCACGGGCCATCAGGCCAAGTACGTCAACTCGCCCCAGACCAAGCTCTTCAACAAATCGCGCCTGCTCTACGCCTACAACCACGCCAGGGAGAGCATTCATAAACGCAAGGAGATGATCGTCACCGAGGGCTACCTCGACGTCATCATGCTGCATCAGGCGGGGTTCACGCAGGCGGTGGCGACGCTGGGCACGGCGCTGACCAGCGAGCACCTGCCGCTGCTGCGCAAGGGCGAGCCGCGCATTCTCATGGCCTACGACGGCGACGCGGCGGGCCGAAACGCCGCGCTCAAGGCCTCGAAGCTGCTCAGTGCCGCCGGGTTCGACGGCGGGGTCATTCTCTTCGAAGGGGGGCGCGACCCGGCCGATATGGTCAAAGAGGGGCGCGTCGAGGAGCTGGGGAGCATGTTCAGAAGCCCCCGTCCGTTCATCGACTTCGTGCTCGACACCGTGCTGGGGCAGTACGACCTTACCACCCCCCGCGCCAAGGAGCAGGCCCTGCAGGAAGCCACCGCCTACCTCATGACCCTCTCGCCGCTGATGCAGG
>JANTHE010000159.1 GCA_024762585.1 Sulfuricurvum sp.
GATGCTGTCATGACGGTCCACGTGACTGCCCAGATCGGGTTTGGAGTCGTTGAGGTGCATGCCGCGCAGGTACTTGAACCCCACGACGTTTTCAAACTCCGCCATCGAGATGTCGTACGCCTCTTTCGTGCGGATATCGTAGCCGGCGGTGAACATGTGGCAGGTGTCGATGCAGACGCCGACACGCGACTTGTCTTCGACCTTGTCGATGATGTGGGCCAGGTGCTCGAACTTCCACCCCAGATTGCTCCCCTGCCCCGCCGTGTTCTCCAGCACCAGCGTCACGCCTTCGGTTCGCTCCAGCGTACGGTTCATGTTCTCGGCGATGTAGTCCAGACACTGCTCCTCACTGATCTTTTTTAGATGCGAGCCGGGGTGAAAGTTGAGACGGTCCAGCCCCAGCTGCATGCAGCGCCCCACCTCATCGACAAAGGCGTCGAACGATTTTTGCCGTTTTTCCTCCTCGGGGTGGCCCAGGTTGATCAGGTACGAATCGTGCGGCAGCACATGTTTGGGCGCGATCCCGCTCTCTTCCAGATAGCGCTTGAAGGTTTCGATCGTCTCGGCGTCGAGCGGCTTGGCCTTCCACTGCCGCTGGTTCTTCGTAAACAGCGCGAACGCCCGCGCCCCGATGGCCTCAGCGTTCTTGATGGCATTAAACACCCCGCCCGAAGCCGACGTATGCGCCCCCACAAATTTATTGCTCATACAAAAATCTCCATTTTTGGATGGAAGGATAACCAAACACGTTTTAATTCAAGTCGATAGTCGAAAGATGACCGCTCATCCTTAAAAAAATCCAAACCTATCTTTACTGCATGGAACAGCATTCGCACCTATAACAGAACCTGAAATAACCGAAATGTGCATGCGACAGCTATTTGTCCCTTTTTCTTCCCGGTTCGGCTTCTTTTTCGGACAAGCGAAAAAGAAGGGGAACAAACAAAGCGAAGCTTTAAAAATACCTCTAAAGCCGCTTGAACTTAATCATAATCCCCCGCTTACGATCTTTAAAATAGATCTCTTTCCCTCCGACACGATAGACAATACCGTCAAACCCCTGTTCGTATCCCGCGTCACCGCGCACCAATTGTTCCCCGTCATAAATCGGCTCGCCCCGCAGCAGATGATACAAAAGATCACTCGGATACTCGGACGAAAGATACTGCGAATTGAACTCGGATTTGGAAAGGCACCCCTCTCCTTCGACACAGACCTGGTTCTCTATCTGAAGCCGCAGCACCCGATGACCGGCCTCGAACACTTCCAGCTCCGCTACCTTGTCGCCCGTACGGATATAGCCCGTATCGGCAAATCGCCATTTGGGGGTCTTGAAAACGACCAGGTAGGCCTCTGAGACTTCCGGCTTTTTCATCGCACAGCCGCCGAGCAGCAGCAGGCTAGCCCATAGGGTAAAGAATGTCCGCATGCACTTCATCGCAGGCTTTCATGACATCATCGCCAAGTTCGAGATCCATCGCCGCCAGAGAGGCATCGAGCTGTTCGGCGTGTGTCGCGCCGATGATGGTCGAGGCGACGAAGTCGTGCTGTTTGCTCCACGCCGCCGCCATCGTCACCGGGTCCAGCCCGGCATCGGCCGCAATTGTGAGGTAACGCTGCGTCGAAGCCAGCGACTTCTCGTTAACGAAGCGCGCTGCCATCAGCCGCTGACGGGCATTGGGCGATTTGAAATAGTCTGCAAAACGTCCCTCCGTAATGTTAGGCTGATTATACTTCCCGCTCAGTACCCCGCCGCCCAGCGGCGAATAGGGCAGCAACGAGATCTGCTCCCGACGGCACAGTTCGGCGAGTTCGTCCATAAATCGGCGATTGAGCAGCGAAAAGTTGTTCTGGATAGACTCAAAACGGACCAACCCTTTGTAGTGCGAAGCCGCCAGCGCCTTCGCGGTGCCGTAGGCCGTATCGTTCGAGGTGCCGATGTAGCGCACTTTCCCGCTTTGCACCAGCCGCTCGAACGCCTCCATGGTCTCCTCGATCGGGACGACGGTATCGGGCCAGTGCATCTGGTACAGATCGATATAGTCTGTCTGCAGCCGCTGAAGCGATCCCTCCACCGCCCGCTCGATGTGAAAACGGTCCATCGCCGTCAGGCCGTGGCGCACGGGCGGTACGAACCATCCCGACGCCGCCCCGGCGACTTTGGTGGCCAGGATGACGCTCTCGCGCGGTTTGGTTCTAAGCCACCGCCCTACGATCTCCTCGGTCTGCCCGGCCATGTCGGCACGCGGCGGCACCGGATAGAGTTCCGCCGTATCGTAGAAGTTGACACCGGCCTCGTACGCCTTGTCCATGATGGCAAATGCCTCTTTTTCGTCACACTGTCCCGGAAACGTCATCGTCCCCAGACAAATCGGGCTGACACGCAGGCCGGAATGGCCGATGTAGCGGTATTGCATGATTCTTTCCTCCGTAGCAAGTAGCGCGTGGTTTCTGTATTTTATCGAAAGTATTTATGGACAATGAATCTACAAAAGCTTCGACCCGTTGAAGCGCATCCATCAAGTGGACTCTTGGCCTTGAGCGCGATCTTTGCAAGCCATCCCGGTGGCAGTCGTGCCGAGAGGGATGAGCGGAATTACGAAAGGCCGCTTTTTGCGCTACTTTTTCTAAAAAAGTGGCAATACATTCCAGAAGCGTTGCTTCTTCTGTACTTTTCTTTTTACAAAGAGAAGTACCATAAAGGCTAAAGCCTGATACATGTGAGGCACTAAATGCCGAATCGTAAAAGAAATCGTCGTTTCGCGAATCGCTCGCCCTTCCTTGCACTTCTGCACCAGGGCGGCTTTCAAGGCACGCTTAACGACCCTTTGCCTATTGATCAATGCGCTTCGGGAACCGAAGCTGATATTATTGCGCTAAAACAAAATCGTTTTCATCTCCTCGACTTCGACCAGCACAAGTGTATCGCTGCGCATGGATAGCAGCTCGTTCGAAAACCCCCGTTTGGCAAACAGCCAGACCTGTTCGGGCTCCAGCCCCACCAGCGCGCACTTCTCTTGCAGTTTCACCAGTTCGCCCCGGTTCATCTTCGTATTGGTCCATTTGCATTCGCCCACGATAAAACCGCCGTCCGGGCTGCGTGCCAGCAGATCCAGCTCGATCAGCCGGTCCCAGTAACTGCCGCAGCGCAGGTAGGGATCGTCACCCATTCGAAGGCGGAAATAGAGCTGCGACACCTCTTCGAATACCAGTCCGGTAAATGCGGTGTCCTGCTCCCTGAACCGCGACAGTACACTTTCATAATCGCCCTGTTCGATGCGGCGGTGCATCGGGGAGATGAAGCGAAACCAGAAGCGCAGGAATGGGGAGCGGAACCGGAGTTTGTGCGAGATACGATGGCGGGCGACCTCGCGCTTGAGCTTCTGCTTGGGGTGAAGCTTCTGCGGCGGCGCCTCGCGCGATGCCTCGACATCAAGGATCCCCATGTCGCGCAGATGGGCAATCATCTCACCCCCTTTTGCCTCGCCGACCTGTGCACGTTTACAGGCACTGTGAATCCGCCGATCGCCCTTCGCTGCCGCCTGCAACAGCGCAATCACTTTTCCGTCCTCCAAAAAACCGTTATGGATCCGATTGTAGTGCTCGCCGTAATGGTCAAGCACCTTTGTTTCGATCAGCTTTTCCAGCGGCACGGTCGTATCGATCCCAATCCCGCTTTCGCCAAAAACTGCAAAATAAGCCACCAGCTTTTCCATATTGCCCGGATATGTCGTTTCATAAAATCGGCGCAGTTGTGTCAAAAGCAAATCAGAGTCTCTCTTGGTACCCGTCTTGACACACCCGTGCATATTCCTCCGGTCTTCGATCGGAAAACAGTGCCCAGTAATTACGCTGCTTTGCAATTGATGGCAGGTCATACTCGGCATAGATAACCCCCTCGCTCTGCCGATCGGCTTCAGCGATTATTTTTCCGGTATAATCCGTTGCAAAAGAAGAGCCATAAAAAGTAAGTGTGCAGCTTTCTCCCGCTTCAACCCCCGTTCGGTTTGCGGCGATGACAGGCAGTGTATTGGCTGCGGCATGCCCCTGCTGCACCCGTTGCCAGTGCTCTTTTGAGTCCACATTT
>JANTHE010000160.1 GCA_024762585.1 Sulfuricurvum sp.
TTAAATTTGAATAAAGTGTTTATTGAAGTAGTATGAATTTTTATGTGTAAAAATGACACCTGTAATCTTTTTGTTATCTTATTGAGTTAGAATCCGCGTTAAATACAGGGTTATTAGAGGTGCCCTACAGGAGAGTGGATGCAGACGCTGACATCGCCCCGGCTTCGACCGATTGAAGCTGACATCACTGCCATGCTTGAGACGATCATTGCCGCGAACAGGGATGCTCTGGCGGGGTTCGAGCGCCGGGAAAGAACCCATTACGAGCAGGCACGAGCAAAGCTCCTGACGCTGGAAGTCGAGGCGGATGCGATCGATGATGCGATCGTTGCGCATTTTGCGCAGCCCGAAACGTCCAAAGCGGAGCTGCATGCGCTGGTGACCTATCTCAAAATCGTCAACGAACTGGTCCGTATCGGTGTCAGTACTCGCAAATATGCCAAACGCATAGAAACCTATTGTACGGGCAGCGCGCAGATGAGCCCGTTTGGCAGCGTTGTTGTGCCGCTGCACAAAAGTGCATTGCGCGCGCTCGAACTTGTCACAGAGTGCTTTGCGGAACTATCGTATTGCGATGTGGAAGACAACTACCGCAAGGTCATGGTCGAAGAGAGCAAAAACGACGACCTTTACGGCATTGTCGAGCAGGAGATCATGCAGTATATTTCGCAAGAGCATGCGCGCGGCGTTGATTATATCAAGGTGCTCGGTACGCTGCGCAAACTTGAACGCATCTGTGACCGCGCCGTCAATATCGCCAATCTGCTGATTCTGGCGAAGACCGGGGGAAAGCTGAGCACCTACAGCACCTAAGCCCGATAACGGTAAAATCGGCATACCATGCAGGAGTGAGAGAATGGATGCATTGATCGTCATTGTCGAAGATGAAGAAGATATTCTGGAACTGATTGAGTATAACCTCGCCAAAGAGGGGTACGATACTATTGGGTTTCTGAGCACCAAAACGGTGCTGCAGGTGCTTGAAGAGGAGCCGGTGGACCTCATGATCATGGACCGGAACCTGCCGGGAACGGAGGGCAGCGAGTTTGTAGCCGCCATGCGCGATGCCGGTATTCAGGTACCTGTTATCTATCTCAGCGCCAAGGACAGCGACGGCGATATCGAAACCGGTTTTCTGCGCGGCGGGGATGACTACATGACCAAGCCGTTCAACATGAAAGAGCTGCTGCTGCGTATCAAGGCGCTGCTGCGCAGAACCAAACATAAAAAGTCGGTCGGTTCGCTCTCGTACCGTGATATCCGTCTCAATCTGGCTTCGCGGGAAGTTTTCGTCGAAGAGAAACAAGTCGGCCTCACCAAACTCGAATTCGAACTGCTCCATACGCTGATTGACAACCAGAACGTCGTGCTCGACCGCGATTACCTGCTCGAACAGGTCTGGGGCGGAGATGAAGTGTACCAGGACCGAACGGTCAATGTCGCCATCAACCGCCTCAAAGAGAAGATCGATCCTGACAAGAGCAAGCAGTACATCAAAACGGTTCGCGGGGTAGGGTATACGCTTTGCTGAGAATCCACCAGCATTTCCTGCTGAACATATTTGCTATGACGGTGGCAATGCTCCTGGCGGCATCCATTGTCGGTTACCTTACCTTTAAGTCGATTATTGTCAATGACTATGTCACTCGGTTGGAGCACGATATTAACCTTCTTGATTTGCGGCTGCCTCAGGTGCAGGATATGCAGCGTTTTGCCGACAGGGTCAAGGCGGCCACCGGGCTGCGCGTGACGCTGATTGCCGAAGACGGTACGGTCATTGCCGACAGTGATTCGAATGCGTCTCAGATGGAGAACCACGCCACCCGCCCGGAAGTCCTTGCCTCGACCTTCACCAAGACAGGTACGAAGATCAGACACTCCGATACGCTGGGGTATGACTTGCTTTATGCGGCAAAAAAGGTACATAAAAACGGGCAAAATATGACACTGAGGCTGGCCATCGGGTTGTCGCAGATGCTCGAGCAGTTCTGGAACATCCTTACGGATGTCCTGATCGTCTTTTCCGTCTTCTTGGTGTTTGCCTATTTCCTTGCACTGCGTGTCAGCCGACGCCTTCAGCATGATGTCGATGAAGTCATTGACTATCTGGACGCCATCGGCGATAAAAAGTACAAGGCCGTTTTGAAGGTCCGGTACTACAAAGAGTTCCTGCAGATCGCGCTGCAGCTCAAAAACGTGGTCAAGCGGCTGCGCCAAAGAGAGAAGCAGCGCCGAAAATACACGGCCAAGCTGCGCCTGATCAACCAGCAGCGTGCCGACCTGCTCTCCGCACTCAGTCATGAGTTCAAAAACCCGATCGCCGTCATTGTCGGCTATGCCGAGACACTGCGCGACGACGAAGAGGCCGCCCCGCAGATCCGCAAACGGTTTTTGGAAAAGATCCTCGCCAACGCACAGAAGATGACGGCGATGGTCGACCGCCTCAGTTTTTCGGTCAAGCTGGAGAACAACGATCTTGAGATGCATATGGATGCGTTCGATATGGCGGACGTCTGCGAGGATGTGGTCTCGAATCTTTCCAAAAAGTATCCTGCGCGTACGCTTGAATGCGATGCGGAGCCGACCCTGGTGTTCGGCGACCGCCAGATGATGGAGATCGTCGTGACCAACCTTGTCGACAATGCCCTGAAATACTCCGAGGAACGGGTCGAAGTCGAGCTAAAAAACGGCAAGGTGTCCGTGATTGACCATGGCGTGGGCATTCCGAAAAAAGATATGGACAATATTACGTACAAATACTACCGAGTCGTCAAGAACACCTGGGACAACTCCATGGGGCTGGGGCTTTCCATTGTCAGCTACATTCTTAAACAGCACCATACGGAGCTTGATATCAACAGCGAACGGGGCAAAGGTTCCGAGTTCGGTTTCAGTGTCACACCGATGCAGCGGTGTGAATTGTCATTTACATAAGACGCCACAGGAACAAAGTCCCTGTGGCTACGCTAACGCTAAGTTCGCTTCGGCAGCGTGCCCACGTGCCCTTGGCGCTTTTAAAAGTCCAAAACACTTTTAGCTTTATGGCACTGAAGGTTGCTCTATTCAGTGTCTTTAGAAGAGATTCCTAAGCAGGACAAAGGTTGTGGCCGAGAGGATGGCGGCGGCGGGCAGGGTGACGACCCAAGCCAGTGCGATAGGTTTCATCAGCCCCCAGTTTGTATTGCGGTTGACGATGCCGACTCCCAAAACAGCCCCGATGAGGATATGGGTGCTTGAAACCGGGATGCCGAAGGTGGTCGCCAGCAAGATAACGGCGCTGGCGGAGAGCTCGGCGGAGAAGCCCGAGGCGGGGTGCATGCTGGTCAGGTCGTGCCCCACGGTCTGGATGACGAAACGGCCGATGAACCAGAGTCCCCCAACCATCGCGATGCCGGCTGTCAGCATGGCCAGTGGCGGGACGGCAGCCTGTGCGCCCATGGAGCCGGTGCGCAGTACGTCCAAAATGGCGGCAAACGGCCCGATGGCGTTGGCGATGTCGTTGCTGCCGTGGCTGAAGGCGAAACCCGAAGCGGTGAAGACCTGCAGCCAGCTAAAGAGCAAAAAGGTTGATCTGTCCAGACTCTTTCCCCTGAGCGTCTTGGCAAAAATAAAGACTGCCATCCAGACCAGTGCGGCGATCATGAACATGATCAGGTATTTATTCAGCACGGAAAAATCGAGGTGCACATGTTTGAGCCCCTTGAAGATCACCATGCCGGTAATGACCATGGAGCCGATTGCCGCGACAATCGGCACCCAGTTCTGCAGGGCGCGGTACGCGTTGATCTGCTCTTTTTTGGCTTTGTGTGCATGGATTTTTTTGTAATAGATGGATGCGTATTCGTCCGGAGTAAAGTCGTCTTCATGTTCCGCCTCGGCATCTTCAATGATTTTCAGGTCTTCTTGCATTCGCTCTGGCGGAGCCATGGCGGCGTACAGCGCTTCGTATTCGCGCTGGAGCGCTTTTTTCTGCAGCCTGTGGGCTTTGAGTTTTTTGTCAGCCTCTTCATTATAAGAAAGGATGTATCGTTTAATGGTGCCGTAAAGGG
>JANTHE010000161.1 GCA_024762585.1 Sulfuricurvum sp.
ATCCTATGTGTCATGGACACGGGAGACGGTGCAGGGTTTGTGTTCCGCAATGACAAAAAAGCTTTTATGCTTCCGATGCCTGTAGTCGGTCACTGGATGAAAAAAGGGTGGGGATGGTATTGCCGCAATACAAAACTCGGCAAAATACCGAGAATACCGGGCATGTAATTTAGCGAAAAATGGTATCGTTTCGATCAGGCGAAGTGGATACCATGCCTATTTTTGTTTGCGTCAATCTTTCAATTTCCAAAAGATAGGTTTTTGCAGTTTCAGGCAGATCGTCCCATTGGCGCACACCTTCAGTCTTCTCCCAGCCCGGAAAGCTTCTATAGACAGGTTCGGCTTTTTCAAGGTCGAGCGGCATATAATCTATCACTGCACCATCCACCTTGTAACCGACGCAGATTTTGATCTCCTCAAAGCCATCGAGTACATCAAGCTTCATGATAGAAAGCGCGTCACACCCGTTAATGCGGCTGGCAAACTTCGTCGCTACCGCATCAAACCAACCGCAGCGGCGGGGTCGTCCGGTCGTCGTACCAAACTCCTGCCCCTGCTCACGCAGCCTGTCACCTTGATGTCCGAAATCTTCTGTCGGAAACGGACCGTTGCCGACGCGGGTACAGTAGGCTTTGACGATGCCCGTCACCTTTCCGATATCTTTCGGGCTGATCCCGAGCCCAATGCACGCACCTGCGGAAATGGTTGAAGAGCTGGTAACATAGGGGTAGGTTCCGTGGTCGATATCCAGCATGGTGCCCTGTGCGCCTTCGAGCAGGACATTTTTGTCATGCGAGAGCAGCTCCCAGACCATTTTGGTCGTATTGGCCAAAAATGGCAGCAATGCGTTGGCATAGCCCTGCAGCTCGACTTTTAACGCAGTTGCTTCAGGCGCCTCTATTTCGAGTGCTTTATAGATGGCGCCGTTTTGTTCAAAATATTCAAGAATACGTGCACTCAATGCATCGATATCACGCAATTCGCCCAGACGAAATCCTGACCGGGCTATCTTTTCACTATAGGCCGGTCCGATTCCGCGTCCGGTGGTTCCGATGGCTTTCTTACCGCGCAGACGCTCTTTCGCCTGATCAATGGCTTCGTGAAAACCCAGAATCATATGCGCTGATTCGCTGACGAACAGTCGGCCCTCAAGACGATCGAACTGCTTCATCTCCTTAATCAGCGCAGCCGGTGATACCACGACACCATTGCCGATGATGTTGATGGCATCGGGATTGAGGACACCCGAGGGAATGAGGTGCAGTGCATACTTGGTCCCATCGACCCAAATCGTATGCCCGGCATTATGCCCGCCTTGATAGCGTGCAACCGCATCATAATTCTGTGCGAGAAGGTCAACAATCTTCCCCTTCCCTTCATCCCCCCACTGGATACCGACGATTAAATCTGCTTTTTTCATTACGTTGTTTCCTTATTAGACGCCGGCTTCGAGCAGCGCATCAGTATAGATGGCGAAGCCGGAAGATGTCACATCTTCATTTTGGTAACGCCCGCCGCGGGCAAAGACCTCATTATGTTCAATCACCCGGAAAAAGAGCTCATCATAATAGAGCATCTTCGCATAATACAGCGGTGCAATCACCGTGCGGGCATACGGTACATTTTCACAAAGCTCTTTTATTTTCTGCAGCTCTATACGGACACTGTCAGGGACAATCTCCATCACCGCATCGATCTGCGAAGGCTCCTGCAGATATACCAGCTTTGTCAGCCAGTCAATATCCTGCGCCAAGAGCTTTTCAATCCGAATATGACGGAAATCTTCCAGCGCAATCCCCAGTGTCTTGCTCAGGATCTTGGGAATATTGATGTTCGAGATCTGCAGCAGCGGCTGTGCGTCCAAACGTCCGAATATCTCCAAATTCTGCTGCAATGCAATAGAAAGATCCGCTTCCCCAATGATTTCGGCACCGACCTGATACTGCTCATGTGAAGGATAACGGTAGACAGGCTGGATGTAAAACCATTTTCGATGATCCGTATTGCGCCCCAGACGCTTGGAGATAATACGCACCACATCAATGGTCGTGTCCGCTCTCAGGCTCATTTTGTGATTGTCTCGGTCACCCAGGCGAATCAGCTCCTTCGGATCGGAAACACTTTGATGCTGATGATACGAAAAAAGCGGTACAACGATCTCTTCAAATCCATCTGCATACAAAACGTCACTGGCAATCTGCTCGATTTCCCGCTTTCGACGGGCATTTGCACCGAAATAGAGCTTACTGCCCTCGGGAATCTCGTGTTCAAATATCATACGCTGAGCCCAAAGAAAATTTCATTAAACACCTTGCCGGCCGTCCCGTCGTAGGTGCGTCGTCCCAGTTGATCCAGCGCTACCTCAACCGCATTCACCACCCAGGCCATCTCATACGGCTTGATCAGCCCCATATGATTGATACGGAAAATCTTGCCCTTGAGGTGGTCCTGGCCGCCGGCAACATTGACATCAAATTCATTTTTGAGCAAAGTGCGGATTTCGTTGGCGTTTTCATCATCAATGGTTGTCATCGACGGTGCCGGTGTTTTGGGATAAATGTGCAATCCGATTGCCTCCAGCGCGGCACGAGTCGCAGCCCCGCGCCGCGCTGTTTCGTCATACAAAGATTCAACTCCCTGTGAATCGATTTCAGACAAAACGGCTTCCAGCCCGATGACCAGTGTCGTAGCCGCCGTCCAAGCCGTCGTATTGGCGCGCTGCTTCTTGATTTCGGTTGCGAGGTTAAAGTAATAGCCTTTGCCCGCACCGATCTTTTCGACCGCAGCATGACTCAAACCGATGACCGCCAGCCCCGGGGGAAGCATCAATGCTTTTTGGCTGCCAGCCAGCAAAGCGTCAATATGCGTTACATCAATCCTCTCGACCCCCACCGCTGTAATGCCGTCGGCGATAATCATCACATCGGGACGTGCCTCCTTGACTGCCGCAGCAATTGCCTCGACCGGATGGCGAAGACCACCGGCACTCTCGCTGATCTGAATGGCAATCGCATCGATTCGGGGATTCTCCTGCAGCGCATCGAGAACGTCCTCCACTTCGGCAGGTGTGTCCCAGCCGTACTTAAGTTCGACATTTCGCAAACCGTGTGCCTGCGCAATTTTACCGAAACGTTCTCCGAACTTTCCGGCATTGATATTGAGCAGCGTATCCCGGCAAAGGTTGGTAACAGCGGCTTCCATCGCGCCGGTACCCGTCGATGCCAGCATCACCACCTCATCCGTTTTCATCAGATGGAACAGTGCCTTGCGTGCCCGTGCAAAAATTGCTTCGAACTCAGGGGTGCGGTGATGAATCGTCTCTTCCGCCATCGCTTTTCGCACAGACTCGGGAACAGGGGTCGGACCGGGGGTAAAGAGCAGCATGTATCTTCCTCTCAAAAGCAATCAAGGCGGATTTGTGTCGCCTTTTTGAAACCGCGTATTATACTGTATGTTCATTAAAAGGTTGGTTTTCTGTTACTGTGGCTAAAATGGCAACATTTATAAGACCGGAGATACAGTACATGACGCTTTTTGACTCTATCATTCTCGGAATTGTTGAGGGAATTACGGAATACCTGCCGGTCTCTTCGACTGCACACCTCTATCTTGCAGGACAGATGCTGGGCCTCGAGCAAGATAATTTTTTGACAGCTTATGAAATCATCATCCAGATTGCCCCGATATTTTCTGTGATGCTGATTTACCGCGAAAGACTGATGCAGAGTCTTTCGCTCTGGATCAAACTGATACTCGCATTTATCCCTACAGGCATTGTCGGCCTGCTTTTTCACAAGCAGATAGAAGCGATGTTCGCAGCCAGTTCTACCGTGGCGCTCATGATTCTGACCGGTATCGCCTTTTTGGCAATCGAATTTTTCTACAAACCCCAGTCGCACCATATCAAAGACCTCGAACGGGTCAGCAACAAGCAGGCATTATGGGTCGGATTGTTCCAGGTGTTATCCCTTGTACCGGGAGTGTCGCGCTCGGGTACAACTATTCTCGGAGGCATGCTTGTCGGGCTCTCCAG
>JANTHE010000162.1 GCA_024762585.1 Sulfuricurvum sp.
GCAAACGAAAAAGCCGCTTGAAAAGATTACTGTTCGCGCCGGAACTCTCAATGTACGTAATGAACTTCAGTTTCCCCATCAGCGAGAATCCCATCAGCACCATCAGCACACCTATGAAGATAAACAGCGCCCCTTTGCTCGTCATGGAAAACGAAAACATCCTGCCCATCAGTCCGAAAGCCGCACCGATAATCATGTAGGAGACGACCCGTCCTATATTATAAAGGAAATGCGCCACACTTTGATGTGTTTTGCTCCAGTCACGATCGATCTTTGCCGCGCTGTAGGCCATGATAAAGCCGCCGCACATCCCGATGCAGTGCCCGATACTGCCCAAAAAGGCCACCACGAACACCGTGGTTAAGTCAATACCTGTCATTCAACTTCTTTCAAATTTTACTCTAACGCGGTTCATCTGCGCACGGGCCTGCTGCCAAAGCAAACACAGCGTTAGCGCAAGCAGTCGGGCTTTGCTCGAATGCTGTAATAGTTAATGCACCTCACAGGTTCCCTGATCGACCTGCTGCAGCTGCGCGGCAAAAAAGCGTTTTACGCTCTGCTCTACCGTCGCGGATTCACGATCCACAAAGAGCGGCAAACCGGCCTTCTTGAACCCTTGCGCCGGCGAACCGCCGATGCCGCCGACAACCAGTGCATCCGCGCCGAGTGCCATAATGTTCGCCACGGCGTTGCCGCAGCCATCGGCCCCATGACCGGGGTTTGCCACCCCTTCCACCTCAACGATCTTCCCATTCTCAACGGTAACGATGGTGTAGAATTTCGCTTTGCCAAAATGGGCACCGCGCTTTGAGAGGTATCCCATATTTTCATCTGTCGGAAAAACAAGCCGCTGTTTCATAAATGGATCTCCTTATTTTATTTATTTTACCAACTTATCAATTGTCGAAATAATACAACCATTTTGTCAGCTTGTCAAGCTTGACAATTGCACATATGTTCACTAAAATACAATATATTTTTAAGGAGACCCTCTCATGCCACCTGCCCGAAGACGCCAACGAGAACGCAATATAGCCTTTCGTCCCGAGATGCGATGCTATAAACCCTGCGGCAAACGCTCAAGAGACCTCGAACGCATTATCCTCGAGGCGGACGAAGCCGAAGCACTGCGTCTTGCCGATCTTGAAGGACTCTATCAGGATGCCTGCGCCGAGCAGATGCAGGTCTCGCGTTCGACTTTCTCCAGAGTGGTTGCACGCGCACGCCACAAAGTCGCCGATGCACTCCTGCACGGCAAAATGATTGAAATCAAAGGCACCTCCAACACCCCTATTCGTGTCAAAGAGGGCATTACCGAAAAAGGAACACTATGAAAATCGCCATTGTCACCAATGATGCCAAAACCGTTGCCGAACATATCGGCCTGGCCAAGCAGATCGCATTTTACACACTGCCCGACGGAACACTTGAGTCCATCGTCACCAACCCGGTGCTTGAAAACATTGACAGTGCCAAAGCATCGCAAAGTCCCGACGGAGAGCGCCGACTGCGCACCGGACGTATCCTCCCTCCTTTTCTGGCCGAGCACGGTACCGATATTTTCGTCGCACACGACCTGGGCAAAGGCGTCACCGACGGTCTGCTGCAGCTTGGCATCACCCCCGTCGGCGCGGAAGAGCCCTCGATTGATACCCTGCTCGCTACGCTTAAAGCGCGTATGCAGTAAGCCGCAATGGAGTATCTGCTCTACTTTTTGGCCACCTTCATCCTCTCGACCCTCTTTGCCATGGCCGGGACGGGGGCAGGCATCGCACTCATTCCGCTGCTGCACCTCATGGGCGTACCCTTCAATCTCTCCAAAGCGGTGGGATTGTTCGTGGGCTTTACGACGACAGCGACCTCGAGCGTGATGAATTTCAAACGCAGCGTGCTCGATGTCCGCTTCGCCCTGCCGCTGGCGGCGGGGATGCTGCTCTGTGCTCCGCTGGGAGCACAGTTGACCCGATTTGTGGACGAACGTGCCGTTAAAATCATCTTTGTACTCTTCTTGCTCTTTAGCGCCACGATGATGCTGCTGTTCAAAAAAGAGGCCAAAGCGCATTTTCAACAGCCGTGGATACTGGCACTGCTGGGCATGGGAGTCGGTCTGCTCGCCGGCCTGCTGGGCGTCGGCGGTGGCAATCTGCTGCTTCCGTTGCTGATTTTGCTTGGATACGCCCCTAAAAAAGTGGCTGTCGCCGTCAGTTTCGTGGTCCCCTTTGCCGCGCTTGGCTCTTTTGTCAGCTATGCCACCTTTGTCCATATGGACTATCTACTCCTATTTGCCTGTGCTGCAGGCGCCATCGTGGGCGGCTACAGCGGTAACTACCTGATGCACTTTAAGCTCACTCCGGCACAGGTCAAGAGAGTTGTCGCTATCATTTTATATATTCTGGCTATTCGCATGGCCGTTACACTCTTCTAAAGGAAGCATTATGCTGTTCGACTACCGTGACATTGAAACCATCGAACCCTACAAGCTGATGGCGCAAACCATCATTCCCCGCCCTATCGCCTGGGTCGTTACCGAAGCGAACGGCATCGTGAATGTCGCGCCGTTCAGCTACTTTACCGGGCTCTCTTCCAACCCTCCGACCATGATCTTCTCCGTCGGCCATAAAAGCGACGGCACCCCAAAAGACACCCTGCGCAATCTAAGAGACACGAAAAAATGCACCGTCTGCCTGGTCAAACCCGAACAGCTCGAAGCGATGCACTACAGCTCCAAAGAGCTTGACGCGCTCAGCAGCGAGGCCGAGCAGTTCGACCTCCCGCTTCGCACGCTCGTTGAAGGCTACCCTCCGATGGTCGAAGGCGTTCCGTCGGCCTTTGTCTGCGACCTGTTCAGTGAAGTGTCACTGGGTGATAGCAAAACGATTCCGCTGATCGTACAGATCAGACATCAGTTTATTGACGATGCATGCATTACCGACACGGCGCGTCTTACCATCGATTTCGCCCCCGTCGCCCGGGTGGGAAAAAGCTACGCGCTGCTGGGCGAAACCATTGCGCCGCCGAAGATTCCATGATCTCGCTGAACATCGTCTTTGACAACTACGCCTATAAAGAGGGGTTCCCCACCCTGTGGGGATTCTCGTGCTTTGTCCAAACACCAGAAGCATCGTTTCTTTTCGACACCGGAAGCAATGGTCGCGTACTGCTGCGTAACATGCAGCGGATGGGTATTGATCTGACCCAGGCAGACTCGGTCATTCTCTCGCATCCCCACTGGGATCATATCGGCGGTATCGATTCGGTGTTGGAAGCACATCCGGACGTCACGCTCTTCGTTCCGAGCTCCCTCTCGAAATTTATGATTCGCGACCTTGAAACACAAAGCCTCGGCGTCACGGTAATCGACGAGCATGCGCAGGAGATCCTGCCAAATATCTACACGACAGGCATCATGGGTGAGATCGGCGAACAGGCAATTATCGTCGATACGCCCCAGGGGCTGATCGTGCTCACCGGCTGCGCGCATCCGGGCATTGTCCGGATCGCGCAGCGCGCCATCGACCTGCTGCATAAACCCATTCATCTGCTCATCGGCGGTTTTCACCTGATGCACGAACCGGCCGAACACATTGTGGCGGTGATCGACACCCTCGATGCCCTCGGCGTACAGCAGGTCTGCCCGACGCACTGCAGCGGGGACCTGGCCATAGCGATGTTTAAAACGCATTTCGGCGAGCGCTGCCTCACGGGCGGTACGGGTCAACACATTGTATTCAAATGAGATTATTATGACAGATCCTGAAACAGAAATCGACCAGAAAATCACCCTGCAGATCAAGCAAGTGGCCGAACAATCCGCTCAGATCGATCTTGCTTTGGCGCAGTATATCAGGGATGATATCGAGGCAATCAAAGCCTATGCCAAACAACACGGCATCTCGAACGCGAGACTGTTGCTTCTCATTCTTAAAGGGATAGAGCAAGGACTGATTCAGTATGGGAAAATCAAACTCGAAACGATTGCAAAACTGCTGAAAATGGCGGAGAAGGAGCTGAGGAAATATATTCGGATAT
>JANTHE010000163.1 GCA_024762585.1 Sulfuricurvum sp.
GTTCTAGCAAGGAGTCTCTTTGATGAAAGGGTTTTCACTGCTGCAGTTATCTGCACGCCTCGATCATGCCAAAGAAGTACAGCAGCGCTTGCTGCGGCTTCTGTATATGAATCTGAACAGCTCTTTGATTGTCATTGTATTCAACGCTTCGTTGTTTACCTATATACTCTGGCCTGTTGCTGCGCATAGCAATCTCATCATCTGGTATGGCGTCCTGGTTTTCATCACGCTGCTGCGCTTTATAGATACCTATCGTTATTTTCGTCAAAACCATCCGGTATATCGTCACTGGTACCGGCGACTGGCCGCGGGCGTCACCGCTTCGGCTCTGATGTGGGGCATGGTGCCGCTGCTCTTTTTTCCCGCAGATGAACCGGCTTATCAGATGTTTATCATCCTGATCGTCGTCGGGATGAGTTCCGGCGCGCTCAGTACACTTTCGGCCGACCTCCGACTGTCGTTCATCTATCTTTTCGCACTATTGCTCCCTCTTGAATACCGACTGCTGGAGCAATACAGTGTCATCCATTTTGCCACCGCAGTTTTGGTGATGGCATTTATCGCTGTCGTCACCCATGCCGCGCGGCAGTTTCATCTCAGCCTGGTCGAAAGCTATAGACATCTCGAACAGCTGCGAATGGCCAAGAAACGGTTAAGCAGCAGTGAAAAAAGGCTGCGAATGATGTTTGAACAGGCGCCGACAGGTATTTTTTACTATGACACCGACCTTATCATCGTCGATGTCAACTATGCCCTGTGCCAAATTTTGCAGGTCGAACGGCCTCAACTCGTCGGTCTCGATCTGCAAAAGCTACCGGACGAGCGCCTTTTGCATCATGCCTATCCGGAGGGTGACTTTACCAAACCCGGAGTGTATGTCGGGCCGTATCACAGCAAGATCAAAGCTCTTGATCTATGGCTCAAGGTTGAATTCATGCCGCTGTTGAATGATCATGCCGAGATGGTCGGCGGCATGGCAATGGTGACCGACAACACCAAAGAGCATGCTGCCATGGAGGAAACCGCATTTTTGTCTCTGCACGATCCGCTGACCATGCTGCCCAACCGGAAACTGCTCACGGAGCGCATGGTTCAGCTGCAAAAAGAGCAAAAACGGCAGAGCGCACTATCAGCGCTGCTTTTCCTCGACCTGGACCGCTTTAAACATATCAACGACAGTGCCGGGCATCTGGTGGGTGATCAGCTGCTCATCACAACAGCGCGTCGGCTCAAAGGGCTGCTGCGCGAGAGCGATACGCTCAGTCGTCTCGGCGGAGATGAATTCGTTATATTGCTTCCCATGATTTCAAACGATGAAAACGAAGCGACACGACGCACGTTTCAAATCGCCGAAAAAATACATTATGCGCTGAAACAGCCCTACGAAATTGAAGAGCATACCTATTTGACCTCCTGCAGTATCGGTATCACTATGATCGAGGACAGCCTGACTGAGCCCGATGAGATCTTGCGGCGCGCAGACACGGCCATGTACAAAGCCAAAGAAGACGGCCGCGACCGGACTCGGTTTTATGATATGGATATGGATCATAAAGCACAGGCGTACCTGCATACACTCAGCCAATTGCAATTTTCACTTACCAAAGAGGCATTCGAACTGCATTTCCAACCAATCGTTCGTGCCGAAAACAACGCGATTGTTGCCGCGGAATGCCTGTTGCGCTGGCGGGACGATACCGGCAAGCAGGTACCTCCGTCTGTATTCATCCCGGTCGCTGAAGATGCAGGACTCATAACGCAGATCGGACGCTGGGTTATCAAAAATGCCTGCCGCCAGATAGCGCAATGGAGCGGTGAGGGGTGTTTCACTCTGCAATACCTCTCAATCAATATCAGTCCCCGCCAGCTGGCTGAAGACGATTTTTCCAATTTCGTTCTCAATACCATCAGCAACCATAATATCGAAGCGTCACAACTGCGGCTTGAAATTACCGAAACCGCCCTGATTAGAAATTTTGACAAGACCAAGCAGCTTATCGAAGAGCTGAACCATGCCGGCGTGCTGTTCATTATCGATGATTTCGGTACAGGCTATTCATCACTCTCCTACCTGAAACAGCTCAGTTTTTCAACCCTGAAAATTGACAAAAGTTTCATTAGAGACATTATCGACGATCCAAAAGATGCCACGCTGATTCGTGCCGTCATCGATATAGCACGGCAGTTTGGCTACGACGTTATAGCTGAAGGGGTAGAAAAAGAGGAGCAGCTGGCAAAACTGATGCTTGACAGTGACACCATACTGTTTCAGGGGTATTTGTGCAGCAAAGCCGTCGATGCCGAAACATTCAGGCATACGCTGCTGACGCAGCCAACCTGCAGACGCCTGAAGCCTTCTCGGACCAAGACTTAGAGGGCTTCACTCTCGGCGCTTCGCACCTGCGCACACCGCCGGCGAAGGTTTGCCTATCCAGTACCCCTGCAGCCGTTCTACGCCGGCCTTTTCAAGTATCACTGCCGCTGCCTCGGTTTCTACATACTCCGCAACCGTACCAATACCAAGTTCACGGCTGATATTGACGATAGAAGCGACCACGGCCGCTTTTCTTGCATCATGCTCGATACCGCGCACCAGCGAACCGTCGATCTTGACCATGTCGGGCTGAAGCTCCAAAATATAGGCAAAGTTGCTAAAACCGCTGCCAAAATCATCGATTGCGATCTGCACACCCTGTTGCTGAAGTTGCTTCAGACGCTTGACAAGCAGTGCACTGTCGTAACTCTGCTGCGTTTCCAAAACCTCTATCACAAGATTATGCACCATGTCAGTATGATACTCCAGCAGTGACATCAACATCTCAAACAGGGCCGTATCGAGGAAATCATCCGTATTGAAGTTGATGCTGACCCGGACATTATTGGCCGCAATGGTCTCGATGGCCTGTTCGACAACCTGCTTACAGAACTTTCGGTAGGTATTCGTCCCCCAGATTACAGAGAGAAAACGAGCAGGCACCACAATCTCATCCTTATGGTCGCGCAGCCTTGCCAGCAGTTCAAAATGTGAAACCGTCTCCTCCCCACAGGTCAAAATGGGTTGATAAAAGGCGATAAACCGATCATTATCGATGTAGTTTTGAATACTGAAATATGAGAGCAGAACTTCATCAGGCTGCTGTTTCCCATAAATCACCACACGATCGCGTCCGCGATGTTTCGCCTCATAAAGCATTTCATCCGCGCGCTTGACCATTTTCATCCAGTCCGGCATCTTCTCATGCGCATCATGTTCCACCACCCCGATTGACACAGTGACATCGATGGAAAGTGAGGCGTTGATCCGCACAGGGTGTGTACGGATCGCATCATAAATACGATTGATTACGGTGTCAGAGCTTGTGTTTGCTTCTCTTTTGATCAGCAACAAGAACTCCTCTCCGCCATAGCGAATGGGAATATCATAGGGTCGGAGTTCTCCGCTGAGCCGTTTTCCGACCGCTTGCAGCACACTGTCTCCGACATCATGTCCGAAATTGTCGTTGACGGTTTTGAAACGGTCGATATCCAGCATGGCGACATCATAACTTCCCGGGTCCATATGCGCTTTGACCCAGTTAAAATACTGACGGTTGTAAAGGCGGGTCAAAGGATCAATCTGCCCTTTTTCCCGCTGGCGGTTGATCGCCCAGAAAAGCACCGGAAGCAGCAGCAGCAATATGACAATGACTGTTAACAACAGCAGCAGACTACGCCTGGCAGGGTCCAGCACGCTTTTGATTTTCTGCAGTTCAGCCGATGTGAAATCAAGGACGAAAAAGTAGTGCTTGTTGAGCGGATAGATATAGGTAAGACCAATCCCCTCCACCTTCTGCTGCACAATGGAAGCCGGCAGACCCGTGCGCTGCACTTTTTCCCACAAGGCAGTGTTTACGGGTTGAAACGGCTGGCCGTACTCAGCCCGCTCACTTACAGAACCGTCAAGTACGTAGTGGTACCCTTTATCCTTGTCATAATGCAGAAGG
>JANTHE010000164.1 GCA_024762585.1 Sulfuricurvum sp.
ACATATCAGAAGATTCCACCTATACCAGCTCAGACCTCTTTCGCTACGAATAAACACGACATTCAGCCCCCCAGGACTCCCAATACCTGTTTACACTCGATTTATCCAGTAGTCTTATACTTTTTCCAAGACAAATCAAAGGATTAACAATGACAAAACAGACTCTATTGATCTCTTCTCTATTAGTAGCTTTGCTAAACACGCAGGCATCCGCAATCGATTTTGTGCCCATGCCAAAAATCGAAAAAAGAGTGATGCCCAACGACAACAATGAAATACTCTCTTTCAGCAACGCCGTAGACAAAGCGAAAGATTCCATCGTCTATATCGCCACGCGGCAAACAAAAACGCAAAAATATATCAACAAAGTAAACCCGCTGCTCGAACAGTTTTTCGGTTACCGTCATAACCCGCATCGAAATCCCGATCGACAAAGCCTTGGTTCGGGAGTCATCGTCTCGCAAGACGGCTATATCATCACGAACAGCCATGTGGTGAAAGATGCCGACGAAATCATGGTGAAGCTTCCTGATTCGCAAAAAGAGTATACGGCAAAACTGATAGGAAGTGATCCGAAATCTGATGTTGCGGTTATCAAGATTGACGCTACAGGCCTTAAGCCTATTAAAATGGGCCGTTCGTCTGAACTTAAAATAGGCGATGTCGTTTTTGCTATCGGCAATCCGTTTGGTGTCGGGATGAGCGTATCGCAAGGCATTGTCTCCGCACAGCACAAAGACGGTATCGGAATCAATGAGTATGAAAACTTTATTCAGACTGATGCCTCCATCAATCCCGGAAACTCGGGAGGTGCTCTGATTGATTCGCGCGGGGCACTGATTGGTATCAACTCCGCTATTATTACCCGCAGCGGCGGTAACAATGGCATCGGCTTCGCCATCGAGATCGATATGGTCAAGAATATCGCTAAAAAACTAATAGAAGACGGCAGCGTCGAACGGGGCTATCTCGGTGTGAGTATTGGCAATCTTACCAAAAATCTTAAAAAACTCTATCGGCATGACAGCGGAGCACTTTTGATTGATATTGTCAAAGACTCTCCGGCTGACGTAGCGGGGTTGAAACGCGGAGATCTGGTTTTAAAAATCGATGAGCACATCATAGACGATGCCGCTTCGCTCAAAAACACCATCGGGATGTATGCACCCGGAACCCGCGTGAAGGTCAGTGTCGAGCGAGACGGCAGTGTCGACGACTTCTTTGTCAAGCTCAGCGATCTGAGTGAAGCAGCGGCAGGAGACAATACAACATTACTCGAGGGCATCACGCTTGAGAACCTCGACGACAAATACCGCTACAGACTCCGCATTCCAGAGAACATTGAAGGAGTGCTCATCACTGAAATCGATGCAGAGTCCGATGCGGCAGAACAGGGAGTACGCCCGGGGGATGTCATCGTTCAGATCGAACAGTCTCCCATCACCAACCTCGCAGAACTTTCAAAGGTGCTCGGCAGCAAGAAGCAGCGTGAATTCAAACGCATTTACGTCTACCGAAACGGCCGCGTCTTCGTCGTCGCACTGAAATAAGTCATGAGAGGCGCCGCTGATAGTCTGCATAACCGAAGCGCCTGACGACATCGATAATGCCGCTCTTTCGCTTGATGGCCAGTGCAGGCAGCTGCACCCCGTTGAAGGTGGTATTTTTTACAAAGGTGTAATGCATCTGGTCTTCAAATACAATTTGATCACCGATTTTCAAGGGTGCATCAAACGAATAATCTCCCATAATATCACCCGCGAGGCAGGTATTGCCGCCCAGCCGGTAGGTATAAGGCTTCTTTCCTGCTTCCGCCGCATCACGTACTTCGGCACGGTAGGGCATCGCAAGGGTATCGGGCATATGCGCCTCGGCCGATACGTCCAAAATGGCGATATCCATGCCGTTGTGCACAATATCAAGCACCGTTGACACCAAAGGTCCGGTTTGCCAGCCTACCGCTTCTCCCGGCTCCAGATAGACATCAATACCTTCATGTCGTTCTCGGAAATCCAGAATGACTTCAATCAGTCGCTCTACATCATAATCGCTTCGGGTAATATGGTGGCCGCCGCCGAAGTTGACATATTTCAAACCAGAGAAACAGTGACCGAATTTTGACTCGAATGCATCCAATACCCCTTCGAGAGCATCAACATTCTGTTCGCAAAGAGCATGAAAATTGAGACCGTCGAGTTTGGAGAGTTGCGATGGATTGAATTGCTGGGCTGTCGTTCCCAGCCGACTGTACAGACCGCAGGGATTGTATAAATCAACCGGAGAGGATGCATACTCCGGGTTAATTCGCATTGAAACCGAGACAGCGGGATTAACGGCTTTTGCCTTTGAAAAATAACGCTCCAGCTGCTGAGGCGAATTGAAGACGATATGGTCCGAAATACGAGCGATCTCTTCGATATCACACTCTTTGAAAGCGGGTGAATAGGTATGGACCTCTTTGCCCATCTCTTCGCGTGCCAGTATCGCCTCATGCAATCCGCTGGCAGTACAGCCGTGCAGGTATTGACCGACCGTCTCGAAGGTTGACCACATGGCATAACCTTTCAGCGCCAATAGAATCTTTGCTCCACTCTCGCGTTGCACACGGTCAAGGGTTTTCAGGTTGGATTCGAGTCGCTGTTCCTCACAGATATAAGCCGGTGTTGCAATCTCATAAAATTTTCTCATTTTTTTCTTTTCGATATAATCTGCTTATGCAAAAAGTCATGCTGGGGTTTATCGTCGCACTGATTGTGCTTACCCTCTATTCACTTGTTGATATTATAGCTTCATCCGGAAAAGATACCGAACCATCGTTGACTTCGGTGATACAGCCTCCTTCTCAGGCAGTCAGTGCCGTAAAGAAACAAGAACGGTTTAGTGTCCAGGAAAAGAAAGAGCACTTCATTCAGACAATCCTTCCAGCTGTTTTAACTGTCAAGCAGGAGCTTGATACACGCTATGAAAAAGTGAAAACTCTCTCCTCCAAACAGCATCGATCAGCATCGGAAGAGGCGTGGCTGGAATCCATGAAGCAACAGTACAACGTCGACGGCATCCCATGTCTGCTTAGACGGCTTCACACCCACCCCGTCAGTCTTGTCATCGCTCAGGCGGCGCTGGAAACCGGGTGGGGATCATCACGTTTTTTCAAAAAAGCCAATAACATATTCGGCATCTGGTCATACCATGCTGATGAAGCAAGAATTCCGGCCGCAAAGCAACGTGGAGAAAAGACCATTTATGTCAAAAAGTTTGCTTCTTACGAGGATGCGGTTCGCGGTTATTTTAAAATGGTGGCCAGCGGATATGCATACAGCGCGTTCAGAAAAGCGCGGATGCGCACAGACGACCCGTTTGCATTGCTGCGCCATCTTCGTCACTACTCCGAACTGCGCGACGAATACGTTGCACGTCTTTATTATGTCATCATTGCCAATGAACTCTATAACTATGATACCCCCGCCCACAAGCCGGTAGCACTGGCGGAGATTATTCCAGAATATGTCGCGATGAAGCATAAGAAAAAAGCGAAGACTGCGAATTCGGAGCAACAGATTCTGGCACTGAATGAGATAAAAGTAGAGCCTGAAATATCAACGGACACTCCCAGACCCTGTGATGCAGGGACGCTGACTACGCTTCAAGCTCCTGAACACTCCACGGCAGCCCCTGAAGGTTCATCTGTTCCATAAACGGATCCGGGTCGAACTGTTCCATGTTCCACACTCCCTCTTTGTACCACGTCTTCTCCAGCATCAGTTTTGCGCCGATCATCGCCGGGACGCCTGTCGTATAGGAGACACCCTGGGATTTGACTTCGGCGTAACACTTTTCATGGTCACTGACCTGGTAAATGTAGATCTTGCGTTTTTTTCCGTCTTTGATACCCTCGGCCACGATGCCGATGTTCGTCTTGCCTTTCGTTCGGGGACCTAGCGATGCGGGATCGGGCAGCAGGGTTTTCAAAAACTCGATCG
>JANTHE010000165.1 GCA_024762585.1 Sulfuricurvum sp.
TGTTTTCGATATATTTTAGCGATTTAAATATGATAGATTCATTTTGTTTTTGAAATTGATGTAAATATACTTCTTTTGAATTTTGTTTTAAATATTGATCTACTATAAAATCAGAATTACCCTGTAAACTGATTTGCCCATTTTCAAGTAAAATACATTTGTTAGTCAATTGTAGAATAGCACTAATATTATGACTTACAAACAGAATGGTTCTGCCTTCTTCCGAAACTTCATTCATTTTGCTAAGGCATTTTTTCTGAAAAGCCATATCCCCAACAGCTAGCACCTCATCCACTATCAATATCTCCGGTTCCAAGTGTGCAGCAACCGAAAAAGCAAGACGAACGTACATACCGCTTGAGTAACGCTTGACAGGTGTGTCTAAAAACTTTTCCACTTCGGCAAACGCAACGATCTCGTCAAACTTCGCTTTAATCTCAGCACGACTCATACCCAAAATGGCACCGTTAAGAAAAATATTTTCCCGTCCAGTCAGTTCCGGGTGAAAGCCTGTACCTACTTCTAAAAGACTTGCGATGCGTCCGTTAATGTGGATCTTTCCTGCAGTAGGCTCGGTAATGCGTGAAAGTACTTTCAGCAGGGTTGACTTGCCCGCTCCGTTGCGCCCGATGATGCCAACCTTATCACCCTTGTTAATATCAAAATTGACATCCTTTAATGCCCAAAACTCTTCATGCTCGGTTTCATCTTTCTGCTCCTGCCGTTTCACAAAAGGATTAAGAGAGGTGATGATCTTCCGGGCCGAACCGATGACTACCTCGCGGAAGTTGTCGTCACCGTTGCCTTTTTTATGGTTGATAACATACTTCTTGCCTAGGTTCTCTACTTTTATGGCTACGTTACTCATTAGATCACATCTGCAAATGTTTTTTCGGTTTTTCTAAAATAAATGGCACCAAACACAGAAAGCAGTATCACTACTATGACAGAAACTGCCAGCTCTGTGAAATTAAAAGCCGTCTGGCCACCACTGATGGCCCAGCGGAAACCGTCGATCACCGCTACCATGGGGTTCAGGTAATAAAACAGCTGAAACTTTTCGGGCACCAGCGTCGTACTAAAGGCCACGGGAGAGATATAAAGCCCCAGCTGCACGACAAAAGGGATGATAAACTTAAAATCTCTGTACTTGACATTGAGCGAAGCGATAAACAGACCCGCTCCAAAAGCGGCAAAAAAATCCAGCATCAAAAAAAATGGCAGTGTCAACATTTGCCAGGAAGGATAATAGCTGTAACAGAGCATAAGTACCAGTAAAATAGCAAACGAGATCAAAAAATCAACTGCAGCCACAATAATGGAAGCTGCCGGAATGATCAATCGTGGGAAATAGACCTTGGAAATGAGATTTGAATTGCCGATAAGACTGTTTCCGGCATTGGCAAACGCAGTAGCGAAAAAGGTCCATGGCAGCATAGCAGCAAAGACAAAGACCGGGTAGGGAACCCCTTCACTCGGAAGTTTGGCGATCTTTCCAAAGACGACCACAAAGATGATCATCGTCAACAGTGGCCGAATAACAGCCCACAACACCCCCATAATGGTTTGTTTATACTGCACGGCGATATCACGCCAGGCCAGGATATAAAAAAGCTCTCTGTAACGCCAAAGGTCCATCCAGTAGTGGCGCTCCGCCCTGCCCGCTTCGATGGTGAATTCAAACTCTTTTTGCATCTATACCCCACACTCATTACGGTACACAGACAATGCTCTTTCGATGACATCGTCCATATCATAGTACTTAAACTCGGCCAAACGCCCTACCAGTACCATATTTTCAACCAAAGCCGCACGTCGGCTATACTGTTCATAACGCTGCCGATTCTCCTCGGTAAAGACCGGATAATATGGTACGTTCTTACCGGCCGCATACGCCTGTGGGTACTCTTTTAAGATCGTGGTCTTTTCTGTATTTACCGGATGGATGTGTTTGAACTCGGTGATGCGGGTGTAGTCATAGTCGTTGGGATAGTTCACGACAGGCAAGTGCTGAAAATACGCTTTTTCAACGGTCTCAAACTGCAGGTCGATACTTCGGTACTCCAGAGCACCGTACTCGTAACCGAAAAGCTCATCGATCGGACCGGTATAGATCACCTTTCCTGCAAACGGTTGACCGAACAGCATTACTTTGTTCTCTTCGATAGCACAGACCTCATCAAACCCGGTCTGCAGAAGTAGTTTGATGTTCTCATGCCCCAGCATCGTTTCAAAAAGTCGGGTATAGCCTTTTTTTGGCACCACCTGGTAGCGGTCATGAAAATAGCGATTGTCCTTACCGATAAGAACAGGAACCCGGGCCGTGACAGCCGCATCGATCTCTTCGGGTTTCATCCCCCACTGCTTGGCGGTATAGTTGACAAAAACCTTTTCGTAAATATAATCGGCCAGCGCTTTTAACTTGTCATCGTCCTTTTCCCTAAGCTCCAGAATAGGCACTTTTTGGTTGTAGTCATAATGTTCAAGCAGTTTCTCTTCGAACGCTTTTACTAGGGAGGGAGGAAACAGTTTTTCGATGGTATTTAGATTGAACGGGATCGGAACATTCTGACCGTCAATGAATGCTTCGACATGATGCTGGTAGTTCTCGAGCTCACCCAGAGACTTTAAAAACGCATAGACCTCTTCATTGTCCGTATGAAAAAGGTGGGGACCATACTTGTGGATGTTCACACCGTTGTCATCAACATAGTCATAACAGTTCCCGCCTATATGCTCTCTTTTCTCTATGATGAGCACTTTTTTGTTCTGTTCAGTCGCTAGCCTGTGTGCAATGACACTCCCCGCAAAGCCTGCGCCTACAACAATAGTGTCAAATGTTTTCATCTTTTTCAATTCGTTCAAGTGTTTCAATCACGTCTTCAACTTTTTTCTCCTGCTCAAACAGCTCATAATTCTTCTTCACATATGCCTGCAGCAACACCTTGAGATCATTATTGCCGTCGAGTTTAAAATCTTTCTCGAGCTGGCTGAGCAGGAAATCGGCAAACGCATCATCGAGATCGATATCGAATCGACTGCGGTTGACGGTAAGGGAGACTTTTTTACTCATACTTTGCCCACCTCACCCTTGAGCGTAACATACATCTGTTTGAGCAGACGGTATCCATGAATCGCCATAGTGAAATTTTCGAGACGCTCTTGCGTATCCAAAGGGTACTCATGAGCGATTGCATTTCGAATTTCACGCAGCGTATCCCACTGCGAAGCGCTTTGTATGAGCTGCAGCTTCTCAAGACGGTTCAGCATATCTTTCATCGAAACACTTTCATCGTCGATTTCCCTAAGCTCAAAAAGAATACCCCTGAAAAGTTTCGCGCCGATCTTATCCTGGATCTTCATATAATTGAAAAGAAAGCTGTTCACGATCCGCTGGTTTGTATAATCGGTAAAAAGCGATTCATCATGTTTCATTCCCACCAAAAGCTCATAATCGATATCACAGCTTTTCATGAGAGCATCGATCGTTTCAAACAGGGAGGTCAGGCGCTCCATAACAGAATTCCCTCCTGCTTTGCAACGCTGTCGATTGGCCTGTTTTTATGACGGTCGATCACCACATCGATCTTCTGTTCACCGATACGTTTTTTCAAATTCACAAGAAAAGCGATCTTTTTCACAGCCAAATCCGAATGACTTTCAGGAACGATATAAAGATCAATATCCCCCCCCTTTCGAGCATCGTCCACGCGGCTGCCAAAAAGATAAAGCACACCGTTTTGAAATGTTTCGCTAAAGCTACGGCGTATCGCTTCTATCTCTTCCTTGCTCAAACGCACTGTTTATCCCAAAATACTCTCGATCTTGTTGACGATCTCTTCGATCTCGCGCTCTTTGGCTGCATTGTCTGCTTCAAGCCGCTCAATCTGTCCTCGGTAAGCTTCGTTTTGGGTCTGGGCGTTCATTAGATCGTTTTTGAGTACCTCATTCTCTTCACGCAGCGCCTGCAG
>JANTHE010000166.1 GCA_024762585.1 Sulfuricurvum sp.
GCTGATCATGGCATCGGTCAAGCCGCGTTATCCGCTTCAGACTGCCAAAGAGCAAATACGGATGGTGCTGCGTGAGCACCGTAAAATAAAGAGCGGTGATGAGGATAACTTCGATGTGCGCAGTATGACCGCGCTGCTCGATACCGTGAAGCAGGTGACTTCCCTGTTGACAGTTATGCTCGGAGCGATCGCGACGATCTCGCTGGTCGTCGGAGGCATCGGGATCATGAACATTATGCTCGTCTCCGTGACGGAGCGAACCCGCGAGATCGGGATTCGTATGGCGGTGGGCGCGACGGCACAGGATATCTTGATACAGTTTCTGATTGAAGCGGTGGTGCTTTCGGGGCTGGGCGGCATTGTCGGCATCCTGTTTGGCACGGGAATTACGATTTTGGTGGCGAGGGCGATGGATATCGCATTGGTGATCGATCCATCGATCATTGTTATCGCAATTTTTTTCTCAATGGCGATCGGGATCGTTTTCGGGATCATTCCCGCACGCCAGGCGGCAAAGATGAATCCGATAGACGCATTGAGATACGAGTAAGGTAGATCGTGAAAAAGAAAAAAGTTTCACTGGTTCTTGGCAGCGAGACGAAAGCGCCGATGGCTATCGCAATCATCGGCGGTCTTGTCAGCGCGACCGCTGGCTTAAGAAGCAGGTATGAAGCGAAGACCCGGGAGGCGTGAAGTGTTGTATAATAGCTGGAGAATTTGAAAAGAGGAGTTTTCGATGGTGTTGAAGCGTCAGCAGATCGTCGATGCATTGATCTCGGTTCGCCCCCAGTTTGAAAGCGAAGGCGTGAAGCTGCTTGGCTTTTTCGGCTCCTATGCGCGCGGTGAAGCGACCGAGCAAAGCGATGTCGATGTGCTGATAGAGACCGATAACTCTTTTTTGGAAAAGTATCGCGGTTTCAAAGCGTATGCACGTCTTGAAGAGCTCAAGACGCTACTGCAGGATCGTCTGCATAAGCCTGTCGACCTGGCGGATCGTTCCGCGTTAGGCGCTTTGGGACGAAAGTACATACTGGAGAGTTCGCAGTATGTATAAAGAAGCGGAGCTTGCAAGGCTTCAGGCGATTGCTGAAAAGATCGAGATACTTTATAAAATCATCGAACGGCATAATGGTATTGTCAATGCTTTGAATGATTTTGAGGGGCAGCCGGCTGTTTTTATGTTGCTGGTCGCCATTTCGGAACAGTTCGATAAACTGAAAAAACACAATGCAGAAGTATTGAAACAGTTTGCCGATGAAGATATTAAAGGTATCACTGCCGTACGAAACTTCATCGCGCATGACTACGACGGTGTCAACCTTGCAATAATCGAGACGGATCTGCGCGAAAACATGCCGCTGCTTTTGCAAACGATTCAAGCGATACTCAAGCATTCATGAAAAAAGTTTCATTGGTCCTCGGCAGCGGCGGTGCACGCGGGTATGCCCATATTGGCGTGATTGAGGAACTGGAGCGACAGGGCTTCGAGATCGTCTCCATCAGCGGCTGCTCGATGGGGGCACTGGTCGGCGGGCTCTATGCCTGCGGAAAACTGGGCGCGTACAAGGAGTGGGTGCTGGGGCTGGAGCCGCTTGATGTCGCTGGGCTGCTCGATCTGGCCTGGGACAAACGGGGTATCATGAGCGGCACCAAGGTCTTCGAGCGGCTCGAAGCCCTGGTGGGGTCAACGAAAATCGAAGCGCTGGACATCCGCTACACCGCCGTGGCCTCCGATCTTAACCGGGGCAGGGAGGTGTGGTTTCAAGACGGTGACCTGCTGACCGCCATCCGCGCCTCTATCGCCATTCCTTCGGTCTTCACTCCCGTAGAAATAGATGGCATGCTGCTCATCGACGGCGGAGTGCTCAACCCGTTGCCGATTGCGCCGACCATGAGCGACCGCAGCGACCTTACCATCGCCGTCAACCTGTACGGTCCCGACATCGTGCAGGAGATGCCGGAGGTGGAGCAGCGGTACGATTCGCTGGTGGAGCGGCTGGCGTCACGGGCGAAACAGGTCATCAGGGAGCGCCTGAAAGAGCAGCAGGAGCGCATGCATGCGTTCTCCATTCTCGATCAGAGTTTCGATGTCATGCAGCGCAGCCTGACGCAGTACCGCATCGGCGGCTATCCGCCCGACATCATGATCGATCTGCCCAAAAATATCTGCAAAACCTTTGACTTTCACAAGGCGGAAATGCTCATCGAAGCGGGCAGGCGCGCGGCCAGAGAAGCACTTTAATACTTTTTTGCGGCTTTGACAAAGGCGCCGAAGAGTCGCCGGCTATGCCAGGTGTATGGCATGAACTCCGGATGCCACTGCAGCCCAAGAGCAAAGGGAAATTCGATGTGTTCGATGGCCTGAATAATACTGTTTCGGTCATGGGCGGCGACACGGATTCCTTCTCCTGTTTTCTCGACAGCCTGATGGTGCAGGGCATTGACGCGCAGACGATGCTGGTGCACAATATCATGGAGTTTCGTCTCCCCCTCGACAATGACGGTTTTGAGCGGCAGCGGCGTGTGGGGATGGCCGTTTTCCAGGGGCAGGTCGTGAATGTGCGGATGCAGTGTTCCGCCGAAATAGAGGTTGATTAGCTGCATGCCCCGGCAGATGCCCATGACGGGGAGTTCGCGTTCATGTGCCTGCGCCAGCAGTCGCAGCTCCATCGCGTCGCGCGCGGGGTCGGTCCTATCGATGGCGGGGTGGGAGACACCTCCGTACGTCGCGGGGTCGATATCGCTGCCGCCCGTGATCAGCAGGGCGTCGTATGCGACATCGGAAGCGTCGCTGCCCGGATGGAGAAAAAAAGCCTCGGCACCGTGGCTTCGCAGCAGGAAGCGCGCAAAGAGCCAGGCAATGCGGCTTCCTTTGGTGCCGCCTGTTACGGCTATTCGAACGTTTCGGCCCATTGGCGCATCCTTCTGACCCACTGTTTTTTTCGGAAAAAATAGAAGGGAGATTTCATTAGTCTATATTTGGAATAGGCGAATGCTGTCAGGGAGTCATTGTCGGTGGCCAGCCGCTCGACCAGCACCCAGCTGTTCCAGGGGTCGTATGTATGCCATGCGTGCTCGTCGATTCGGGAGTTCGGCAGCCGAAAATGCAGCGTCGGACGAGGGGTGATCTTTTCATCGGGCAATGCCGACACAACGCGTTTGCGGTCGATCCACGCCAGCAGCGGCAGTAGATCGAGGGCACGGTTGCGCGTGGGGTTGGCATCGAGGTAGTCGTCGATGAATGCCGTCATATCGGGCCGGTAGGAGGGGTGGAGCACTTTCATGATGTAATCGTTGCCAAAGGGATCTATGTAGGGCGAAAGACGGCGGCTGAAATCGGGTTTGATACGTGCCTGTAAAAGCTCTTCTAGCACAAGAAAAGCGCGCAAATATGCCAGGATGATATGGGCATCCAGCGAGGGTATTTCGGGGTTGATGTGAAAACCAAAAACATAGAGCGGATTGGCTGTCGTTCCAAGAGCTCCGGCATCGCGGAGCCCGTTCTTAATCGTTTCAATGACCGCTATTTCTGTAAGCGGCAGGGCGGGCGTAGTCAGTTCGTACGGTACCAGTGAAGCAGAGAATGTCCCCAGAAAATATTCGATTGCTTCGACCTCTTCGGAGTCCAAAGCACTTTCAAGTCCGATATCGCGCAGCCACTCCTGTAGGCCGGAGTTGATAAGAAACTGGAAATCGAGTACGAGGATGAAGTTGCCCCACGGGGTATTTTTGATAAGGTGATACCATGGGTTGAATGTTTCAACATTCCCACCAACCATTTGCGCGACCATTTCCACTGCTTTTTCCAACTCCAATCCGGAAAACTCAAGTTCGAACCCGACATGACGCATTTCACCGTTATCCAGGAGAGTGCGCGGCGGCATATGAAAGTGCATAATGTCATTATACCTCTGCATCATCCACTTAAACCTTGAA
>JANTHE010000167.1 GCA_024762585.1 Sulfuricurvum sp.
ACGCGGATGTACTGCGTGTCGGGCAGTGTTCTGTTACAGCAGGTCCCATCCTGCCGCTGCGTCAAAAAGCGGCGGTAAGCGAAGTGGCGATCGATGCTATGTACTTGGCGGCGGTACGGCAGCCTGACAAATCAATTGACTGGGAACATTTTTTTCCTTCGAAAGAGGCAGCACAGAGCGGTGCGCATGAAGATAACGGTTCTCTAAAAAGTAAAAATGGAACATGGGATGCCAAAATAGCCAAGACGCAACTGCGCGGTCTGCAGGTCCGATTCGAAGACCGATCCCTGCCATCACCTGCTAGTCTGAGTGTCAATGACTTTAATTTGACGCTTTCGCCGGTGACGACTGATCTGTCCAGGAGGGTGCGTTTTGAAAATGGATTTGGACTGAATCATCGGGGAGCGGTCGAGATAAATGGTACGATTGTTCCCGAACCATTGAGAGCGGAAATCGATCTGCGGGTCGATCACTTACAGCTCAATCCGTTCGATCCCTATGTGCGGGCTGTTTCATATGCTAGTTTGGAGCGCGGATCAATCAGTATGGATGGCCGTGTTGCTTTTGCGCCATCAAAACGTCGGGCAGACTTGCGTGCCATGGGTCGCTTCAGGGTGGACGATCTGTTGGTTTCTGATAGACGTGATGCTATGCCGCTGGTCTCGACCAAGGCGTTGGAAATTGATTCATATCTGTTTGAATGGAAACCGAACCGTCTGCATGTGGACGGTGCTTTGTTGGACGCATTCTATGCCAACATCTTGGTAGATCAAAACAGAACACTGAACCTGGCCTCGCTGATGCTGCCGGCGGAAGCAGAGAGTCATGATTCACAACCGACAGCCGATGCGGCAAAGCAAAAAGAGCCGTTCCCGGTGCGTATTGTTCGGTTCGAAGTCAGAAACGGGGCCGTGCATTTCGCGGATGCTTCGCTGCCGCTGCCGTTTGACACGCAGGTGCACGATGTAAACGGACAGATACTCAATATCGCTACGCTTCCCGAAGAGACAACCTATCTGCACGTGGATGGTGAAATAGATCGGTATGGGACTGCTAGCGCCAAAGGAAGCTTCAACGCCGGTTCGCCCAAAAGGTTTGCCGATATCGACGTTGTTTTCCGTAATATCGAACTGCCTTCATACACACCCTATTCAGGTAAATTTGTCGGCAGGGCAATCAGGAGCGGAAAACTTTCTGTCACACTGCGTTATCGGATAGACCAGGGGACGATGCGGGGGGACAATACTCTTGTCATCAACAAAATAGAAATGGGCCGGGAGATTGAGAGCAACAGTTCTGTCAATTTGCCGCTTGAATTTGCCATAGCGTTGCTGGAAGATAGTGATGGTATTATCGATATCAATATGCCGGTCGAGGGCAATGTCAACAACCCTGATTTCAAATGGGGCGGTGTCGTATGGAACGCATTTGTCAACCTGCTTACCAAGGCTGTCACCGCTCCGTTTGAGCTGATTGGATCGATGCTGGGAATTGAAGGGGACGAACTCAAAGCAGTGCCTTTTGAAGCAGGCAGCGCAACGATCGATGCGGTGGCACGTGAACGGCTTGATCTGTTGGCAAAGGCGCTGATGAAACGTCCCAAACTGGCGATATCGGTCACCGGTACCTATAATATTGAAGCCGATAAGCATGCACTGCAGCGACAGGCATTGCTAAAACAGCTGCTTGGCACAAAACAGATAGAGAGCATCGATGCCCGTGAGGAACTGGCTCCGGGTTTGCTGGAACCGATCTTTGTTGAGAGGATGGGCGAAGAGGCGCTTGCCGCGTTGAAAGCGGAGCGTGATCAGCTTGATGCCGATGATGAAACAAAAGCCAGGGCATACACCAGGGAGCTTGTGGCGTCACTGATCAAAACCCAGCCGCTGCCGGATGATGCGTTGGATTCGCTTGCCCTGGCCCGTGCAAAAGCGATCCGCAGCTATCTTGCAGTTCACCATGGAGTTGCACCGCAACGCGTAATGGGTACTGATCCGGTAAGCAGTGAGGCAGAAGATGGTATTGTGGCTTCGAAAATTACGCTTGTTGTCTCCGAACAATGAGCAGCATGATTATGGTAAACCCAAGACAGGAAATGTATGGTGCATGCTGCTTGATTTGGGAAAAATGGAGTAGTATATGGATAAGATAGTCGAACTCTTCACGCCGCAGCCTGGGTACAAAATATTGGATATCACTGCGCATACGGATGAGGTCAGCCGATTGCTGGGACAGGAGTTGAGCGACGTGGACGGTCGGTTGAGCGTAGTGCAATATCCCGGCGAACATGCAGTATTGAACAATCATGAGCGTACGACGCTTCAGCTTCAGAAGGTTCCTGACTACTCAAAACCATTTCGCGCTTTACCGCGTGATAACGATATTGTGTTCATTAGAGATGTTTTGCATCGTCATACCCAGCCCGAACGGATACTCAAGGCCATCTACACGACGCTGACAAACGCGACGAATATTGTCATTATAAGCAAAACGGGTACCTTTGACACCCAAACGCAGCTTGCCATGCTCGAGCATGCGGAGTTTCGTGCGGGCAATGTTGTTGAGGGTGTTATGGACGGCTGCACGGTTGTGATGGCCAAGAAGATGCATATGTGGGGCAATGGGCTTTAGTCCGTAATGTTGAATGTCGGGTGTTGAATTTTGAATGGCAGACAGTTTGATGACACCATGCATCGGATGGTCAAAAGCGAAGACGGCAGCTGTACGGCGTACTCTTCTGAGTTTGGTGAGCATTACCACTCTACCAAAGACGGGGCGCTGACCGAGTCGCTGCACAAACATGTCATTCCAGCTTTTTCCTGTTTTGAGGAAGCTGAATCACTGCGTATTCTCGATATCTGTTTCGGATTAGGGTTCAATACGCTGACTACGCTGTACCATCTTAGGCACAGTGGAATGAATAAACGGGTTGAGATTGTCTCCCCCGAGTTGGACGAGCCGCTGGTACATTCACTGAAGTACTTTTCCTATCCGGAGGCGTTCGCTGCTTTTGCACCGGTCATCACCGCCGTAAGCGAAACAGGTCTGTATGAAGACGAACACTTCCGGATCGAGGTGCTTTTCGGCGATGCCAGAGCGCTTTTGCCGACACTTGAGCAGCCGTTCGATATTATCTACCAGGACGCCTTCAGCCCCGAGCACAACCCGGTGCTCTGGACAAAAGAGTATTTTGCCGAACTGGCACGCCTGACGCATGCGCATAGCGTCGTCACCACCTATTCGACCGCCCTGCGCACCCGTCTGGCGTTGTATGAAAACGGGTTCAACGTCTATCTGAACAAAGGGGAGGGGTACCGAAACGCCACCGTAGCCTGCAAAGGCGCACTGCAGCGGTTTGAAAAAGTCGATATGCCCCACAAAATCAAGTGCAATCCGGACGTGGAATGTCTAAAGGACAATGATTGAAGCAATATAGAGATTGGTTGCGGATAGAATGATTCGATGATTTGCGAAAATTCCGAAAGAATTTTTGTGCTTTAGAGGCTACCTGCCGATTGAAGGAAGAAAATACGGACTTTGTTCGAATTTTTGTATCAATTAAATGGTGCGCTCGAGAGGACTTGAACCTCCACGGCCGTTAAGCCACTAGAACCTGAATCTAGCGTGTCTACCAATTCCACCACGAACGCTTTTGTAGTAAAAAGAGAGCGTAATTATAGTATGTTTTTCTTAAATATTGCAAAAATTACTTTATGCCTTGTTACCACTGCAGAGGTGCTATATAATTATTCAAAATAGTTTATTCAAGACAAATATAAACTGGTATGATATTAGTATGAAAAGAGTAATCGTCATATTTTTCATGGTAACCATGTTGCTTATGGGAGACAACAGTGACCGTCAACGCCTTTCGTATGCTAAAACGCTGGCGCAGTTAGAGGGCATAAAAGATGCCGCAATTGTATTGGGTACAGG
>JANTHE010000168.1 GCA_024762585.1 Sulfuricurvum sp.
ATACTCCTTGAGTTTTTCATAATAAGGCAGCAAAGAATAAAAACCGGGGTAACCGCCCAACAGGCCTTTTATAGCAAAGACCATGCCGTTTTCCTTGTCCGGGTCCGCTCCGGCGGCGTAGTTGATTGCATAAGAGAGCATTTTCGAATCATACGACGAGTCAATGCGCAAAAAGGTATGCCCGAACATGGATGCCGGTGAATTGATATGCGCTGCGGAAAAAACCAGTGTTACCGATTGCGGATCCATTCGCCTGATTAGCGAATCATATGCCTCGCAGTCAAGTTCTGGCAACTCTTGCAGCTGCAACGTCTCTTGAAGCCAGTAGCGGCGTGCCGGAAAACGGCAACCCGTTGCATTATCATCTCTTCGGGATTCATTATAAAAAGCTGCAAGCGTCGCATCGAGTTCGGCACTCGCATCTGTTTTGCCGGATGGTGCTAGAAAAAAAGAGGGATCATCCACTTCACTGATATCTGTGGGCATATGCAGCAGCAGGTGCCAGTAACGGCTATTGCCAAGCTGCCTGGCATGCGCTTGCTCCAAGGCACTTTCCAGTTCCGTTGCCTGTGAGCACGCCACAGCCAATAAGATCAATGCAAAAAAACGGTACAACAGAAAGACCTTTGAAGAAAAAATGGAAATGGAGGACCGGGATACGGCCCGAAATAGAGAAGTTAGCCTTCGATAGTAGCAATATTATCGAGAACGTCAGCCATTTTCACATCAGATGATGTATAGATGCTGTTGTAGTTTTTCTGCAACGTTGTTGCGAATGCTGCCTTGTCTTTAACGTTCAGAAGCTCTGCCAGCGTATCAACAGACTCTCCCTGCCCTATCGCTGCTTCTTTGGCCAGCTGATCCATGTTTGATGCGACGAACTCAGAAGCACGTTCATTCATCACGAATTTAGTCTTTTTACAGCCTGACGTTCCTGATGTAATACCGAAAGTCTGGTTGCCTGAAGTGCCATTCGTCGTCGCCTGCAATGCCAATAGCAAAGCAGAACTGTCATCTTTAATAATCATTGCCCCTAGACCACACCCCGTCTGATCATTAACACCGGCAAAAACAGCAGAGCTGAGTGCTGCAACTGCAGCGATGCTTACAAGAACTTTTTTCATAATTAGACTCCTTCATCGATATGATGATGGAGCAGTATAAAAACAGTAAGCTTAAACCGCACTAATTCAGAAGGAAACATCTTTCCATATCAGCTCACGAAGCTTTTCCAAAAAGTACTCCCGCGGTACTTCACAAGCACCCAGGCTTTTAAGATGTTCTGTCGGTACCTGAGCATCTATCAGTTCGAATCGCCGCAATCTTAAATGCTCTACCAGCCCCGCGAACGCCACTTTGGAAGCATCATTCACTTTTGCAAACATGGACTCGCCGCAGAATATACCACCGACAACCACACCGTACAGCCCCCCGACCAACTCCCCGTCCTGCCATGCTTCCGCCGAATGCGCATATCCCAGGGCGTGCAGGGTTTCGTAGGCTTCGATCATTTCAGGCAACAACCATGTACCCTGCTGCCCGGGTCTGGGCGCAGCCGCACAGGCATGAATCACTTCAGAAAAAGCGGTATCGAACCGTACTTCGAAATGTTTCATGCGTTTTCTCAATGATCTTCGAAGCTTGAAATCCTCAAGCCGGAGTACTAGTCGGGGATCAGGAGACCACCACAAAACAGGATCACCTTCACTATACCACGGAAAAATTCCGCTTCGGTATGCCAACATGAGTCTGGAAGGAGAGAGATCGCCACCGAATGCGACAATGCCGTTTTCGTCTGAAGCCGTTTCCGGATCAGGGAAAAAAAGTTCGTACCGCAGATGCTTCGGCATCAGACCGCAGCCTCTTCCTCCGTTTTTTCGTAGGAGAAGGTGATCTCATCACGATAATCTACCTTGACCATTCCGCCGTGTTTCAGGCGTCCGAACAGCATTTCGTTCGTAAGCGGGTCTTTGATGCGTTCTTGAATGATACGGCCCAGCGGGCGTGCCCCCATCGCCTTGTCATAACCCATCTCTGCAAGATAGCCTTTTGCTTTCGGTGTAATCGTAATCGCAATCTGCTTCGGCGCCAGTTGCATGTTCAGTTCCGAAATAAACTTGTCGACAATGCCTTCGACAATCTCGCGTTCCAGCGGCGCGAATTCGATCACGCCGTCCAGGCGGTTACGGAATTCCGGAGTAAAGAATGCTTTCAATGCTTCGCCGCGCGACAGACTGCTGTCAGCATTAAAGCCCATCACACTGCGCTCACTAGCCCCGACATTGGACGTCATGATCACGATGACATTTCGGAAATTGGCTTTATAGCCATTATTGTCCGTCAGCGTCGCACTGTCCATTACCTGCAACAAAATATTGATAAGCTCCGGATTCGCCTTCTCGATCTCATCGAGCAGCAGTACCGTATAGGGATGCTTACGGATCGCCTCGGTCAACAAACCGCCCTGTTCGTAACCGACATAGCCCGGAGGTGCTCCTACCAGCCTGGAGAGAGCGTGCTTTTCCATATATTCGCTCATGTCGAATCGCTCAAAATTAACTCCGAGCACCTCGGCGAGCGACTTGGCCAGTTCCGTTTTTCCGACCCCGGTCGGACCGGCGAAAAGGAACGACGCGATCGGCCGGTTGTCCGGGTTGAGTCCGGCACGGCTGCGCTTGATGGCCAGCGCCACTTTCTCCACGGCCGAATCCTGACCGATCACCCTCGAGCGCAAATCCGACTCGAGGTGCTCGAGTCTGACGGTATCATCTTCGCAGATCTGCGATGTAGGTATCCCTGTCATCTTAGAGATCACTTGCTCGATGTCAAGGGTGTCCACAACATCCCGACTGTGCTTTTTGAGATGAAACGATGCACCCGCTTCGTCAATCAGATCGATGGCCACATCGGGAAGGAAGCGATCGGAAATATACTTTTTCGACAAGGTTACAGCAGCTTCAAGCGCCCCGTCTTCATAGGTCAGTTTATGGTGCTTCTCGTACTTGGGACGCAGCCCTTTCAAAATCTCCACGCTTTCGGATTCAGACGGCTCATCGACATCGATCTTCGCAAATCGGCGGCTGAGTGCCCGGTCCTTTTCAAACACGTTTCGGTACTCGGCATACGTCGTTGCTCCCATGCACTTCATCGCCCCCGATGCCAGGGCCGGTTTGAGCTGATTAGAAGCATCCATGCTCCCGCCGTTGACGGCCCCCGCACCGACAAGCGTATGGATTTCGTCGATGAACATAATGGCGTTTTTATGCGCCGTGATCTCGTCGATGACCCCTTTGAGCCTTTTTTCGAAATCTCCTCTGTATTTGGTACCGGCCAGCATTGCACCAAGATCCAGTGCATACAGCGGCGCTTCTTCAAGCAGTTCCGGTACATCGCCGTCCGCAATCCGCAGGGCGAGCCCTTCCGCAATAGCCGTTTTACCGACTCCGGGTTCCCCGACGAGCAGCGGGTTGTTCTTTTTACGGCGGCACAGCGTCTGTACGACCCGCTCGATCTCGTCCACCCGCCCGATGACAGGATCTATTCTGCCCTCACGCGCCTGTGTCACGAGTTCGACCGTGTATTTTGACAAGTAGCTCTCCTGTTCGTCCGTATCGCTCTGCGCCTCCACATCCTTGTGCGAAATGACCTCCAGCACATCCACCCGGTCGATGTCGCTTTCAAGCAGCACCTGACAGGCGTAAGTATGTTTCTCTTCATAGATTGCGGCCACAAGGTCCCCGACCTCGGCCTGCTGTTTCTGCGCACTCTGAATATGACGGATCATCTGATCGATCATGCGTGACAGTGCGACCGTCTCAAACGGCTCCTGCGTCACATCATCGGGCAGCGGTTCCATTGTCATGGAAAGATAACGGCTCACCATGCTGCGCATGGCACTGACATCGCCCCCGCATTCGCGGAT
>JANTHE010000169.1 GCA_024762585.1 Sulfuricurvum sp.
GCACCCGAAGCCTGTCATACGATGAAAGAGGGCGAAGTCCTCAATGCGCATAAAACGGAGTACCCGCTCTTTCACGCGGTACTCTACGGGGACAAGGTATCGACGGCGAAATTTTCCAAGCGGCTCAGCTGCGCCATCAAGCACCTGCCGCTGCGCGTGAAGTTCACCTACGAGCACGATACCCTCAAGGCGATCGAGCAAGGAGTACAAACGGACCCGACCCTCGTTCTGGATGGGGAGATCTTTCTCGAAGGGCTTGTACAGGCCGAAACGATCACCGAAGCGTTCGAAAAGCTGCTGGAAGAAAGACGATAAGATATCGAAAAGGATTGTGCAAGGTGGTTGAACACCCATGAAGCTAAACGAACTGCGTCCGAAACAAAAGGCGATCATCCGTGCCATCGGCGATCTGGGTGAACTGAAAGACCGCCTGACGGAGCTGGGGGTACTGTGTGGCGAACCGGTGCAGATCGTGCGCATCGCGCCGCTGGGCGACCCGCTCGAGATCAGGATCGGAGACGAACACCTCGCGCTGCGGCGAGAGGACGCTGAAAAGATCGAAGTCGAAGCGATCTCGCAGCTGCGGCGGCGCGAACGAAAAGGAGGGCTGTTTTGAAACGGTTCGTTTTCGCAGGCAACCCGAACACCGGTAAAACGGCGCTGATCAACGCCATCGCCAAAAGCGATCTGGAGGTCGGAAACTGGCCTGGTGTCACTGTCGAGAAAAAAGAGGCGAAACTTGTTCTTGGCGGCGAAAGAATCACGCTCGTGGATCTGCCGGGGGCATATACGCTCAGTCCCTATTCGCTCGAGGAGACAGTGACCCGCAATGCAATCGCGTACGGCGATTTCGACGGAATCATTGACGTCATCGATACGACCAACCTCCGACGCAATCTCTATCTGACACTCGAACTCATCGACATGCAGCGGCCGATGGCCCTCGCGCTCAACATGTTCGACGATTTCAAAAAGAGAGGCTACGAGCTCGATACCGCCGCTTTACAGAAACTGCTCGGCATCCCGGTCGTTCCGACGATCGCCTCCAAAGGACTCGGCGCGCAGACACTGATCGATAGTGCCGTTACCGCGGTAAGGGAGGGTACCGTCCCTGCCATCCAGCCCTATCAGGAGCATATCGAGAAAGAGATCGCCCTCTTGACCCATCAGATGCCGCAGACGGACCTGCCGCCGCGCCTGTTCGCTCTGCATCTGATCGAGGGCGATCCGTATGCCGTTTCACTGGCCAAAAAGCGTCGGGCCGAACTACTGGTCGAAAAAGCGGCCGAAGCGAGAAAGCGGCTCGAGGCGCATATGGGGCTTCCGATCAAGACGATCATCAGCCGGGCGCGCTACGAGGTCATCGACCGCCTGCTCGAGCAGACGCTGACAAAACCGATTGTCGACAAGGTACTGCTCAGCGAAAAGATCGATGCCGTGCTGCTGCATCGGTGGCTGGGCATCCCGCTCTTCTTTACGATCATGATGCTGGTGTTCAAGCTGACATTCGACGGCAGCGGACCGCTTGTGGAGTGGATTTCGAATTTCTTCCAGGGGTTTGCGGGCAAGTACTTCACACTGGCGCTGCACTCGGAAGACGCCCCGCCGTGGCTGACATCGCTGCTCACCGATGGCATTCTCAGCGGGGTGGGTCTGGTACTGTCGTTTCTGCCGCTGCTCTTTTTGCTCTACTTTTTCATGGCGCTGCTCGAGGAGAGCGGCTATATGGCCCGGGTCAGCTTCCTGCTGGACCGGGCGGGCAAAGCGCTGGGGATCAAGGGGAACGCCTTTATCTCGATGATCATCGGGTTCGGCTGCAACGTTCCGGCCGTGTACGCGACGCGTACGCTGACGACCCGGCGTGAACGACTGATCACCGTCATGATGATCCCCATGATGAGCTGCAGCGCACGGCTTCCGATCTACGCGCTTTTCACAGCGATCTTTTTCAAAGAGCATCAGGTCTGGGTGATCATGTCGCTCTACCTGCTCGGTATTGTCGTGGCACTCATGGTGGGCTGGGTCTCGAACCGGCTGCTCCGTGCCGAAGAGAGCCGCCCGTTTTTCCTGGAGCTGCCGACGTACCATCTGCCCGATCTCAGAGCCGTATGGGTACTGATGCGGCCCAAACTCAAAGATTTCGTCGTCAAGGCCGGTACGGTGATTGTCCTGGCGTCGGCCGTGTTGTGGGCGGTCATCAATCTGCCCGCCGGCACCACACCGCAGCACTCCTATCTCGCACGGGCGGCGAAAGAGATCACGCCGCTGTTCGCGCCGGCAGGGTTCGGGACGCACTGGGAGCCTGTCGCCGCCATGATCCCCGGGACGCTGGCCAAGGAGGTGGTGATCGGTTCGCTGGGGACGATCTACGGGACCGAGGCGGAAAAACCGGTGGCGACGAAAAGCAATTTGGAAGCGGATGCGCTGGAACAGCTGCGCACGCTGAAGACGGCATTTTCCAAGTCGTTCCTGAAGATTTTCAATATTTCTGTCGCACATGCAGCCGCGTCGTATAGCAATTCCAACACGCTCGCACAAAAGCTCGAAACGCAGTTCGCCTCACCGCTGGCGGCGTTCAGCTATATGGTCTTCATCCTGCTTTACATCCCGTGCGTGTCGACGATGGCCGCCATCCGGGCGGAGATGGGGACCCGCTGGATGCTGCTCGAGCTCGTTTTGCTGCCGCTTATCGCGTACTCGGCGAGTGTAGCGGTCTATCAGGCTGGATCACGATGGCTCGGTCTTGGCTGATGAAAGGAGAGACTTTCATGCCTATCCATATCGAGACTGGAGATATCACACAAGAGAATGCCTGCGCCATCGTCAATGCAGCCAACAGCTCGCTGATGGGCGGCGGCGGTGTGGACGGGGCGATCCATCGTGCCGGCGGGCCGGAGATACTCGAAGCGTGCAAAGCGATCCGGCAGACACAATATCCCGATGGCTTGCCGACCGGCGAAGCGGTGGCGACGACGGCGGGAAAACTGCCCGTAAAATACGTCATCCACACCGTGGGGCCCGTCTGGGGACGCTGCGGCGACCGCTGCGAAGTGCTTTTGGCCAACGCCTACCGGAACTCCCTGCGTACCGCAGAATCGCTCGAATGTGATTCGGTCGTCTTCCCGGCGATCTCCACGGGCGTCTACGGTTTCCCAAAGGAGCGCGCCGCCAAGATCGCTTTTGAAACGACCAGAAACTTCCTGGCCTCCCACCCCGAAATAGAGGTGACCTTCATCTTTCACTCCGACCGTGACAGTGATATTTTCAAACAGGCCATCAAGGGCCTTTAACGTTGTCTATCCAGGGCTAAAAAGAGAGTGCATCCAAATTTTGGTCTTTTTTTGTGAGGACATAATAATGGTAAAATTGCACCCAAAAGGTTAAGGAACATAATTGAAATTTCTCCCCCAATACGGCGAAACCGTCCCCGGCTACGATGTTCCCGTCCTTAACGAGCGTGAAGCGCGCGCCGCGGCGGGCATCCTTTTTGCGCTGGGGCTGCTGAGCCTGCAAAACAGCCTGATGCTGGGTATGGCGTTCATGTCCAAGCTTTTTGTCGGGTTTTTTACCGTCGATTTCCTCATCCGGGTCGTCAACCCCCGCTACGCGCCGAGCCTGCTGATGGGCCGTTTTTTCGTCCGCCACCAGACGCCCGAATATGTCGGAGCCGCGCAAAAACGCTTTGCGTGGCTCATCGGGCTCGCCCTTGCGCTGCCGATGTTCTACTTCGTCACCCTGCACTTCACCCCCGGCATCTGGAAGGTTTTCGTCTGTATACTCTGCCTCGTGCTGCTGCTGCTCGAATCCGCCTTCTCCATCTGCGTGGGCTGCTGGCTCTACGGGCGCATCACCGGCAAGCCGACACAGTACTGTCCCGGCGGGGCGTGCGAACTTCACATCAAGGAGCCCATCCAGCGA
>JANTHE010000170.1 GCA_024762585.1 Sulfuricurvum sp.
TGACGAACCCTGCCGGCGTCGAAAAGTTTTTGCTCGGAGTGTTTGACAAGAGTTTCGTTCCCAAGATTGCCGAAGCGCTCAAGATGAACCATGCCGCTTCCGCCATCGTTGTGAGTGCGGAGGAAGGGATGGACGAGATCAGCATCAGCGGCATCACCCATGCCGCGCGCCTCAAAGACGAAACGATCGATTATTTCGAAATCGATCCTGAACAATATGGCCTTGACAGGGCCCCGTTCGAAGCGATTCTCGGTGGAGAGGCCAACGTCAATGCCAACATCCTGTTGAATGTTTTAAGCGGCAGTGCAGAACCCGCGCAGCGCGATATTGTCTTGCTCAATGCCGCTGCGGCACTGACGGCGGATGGCATGGCGCGCGACATGCAAGAGGGGCTTGAAATGGCCCGCGCTGCCATTGCCAGCGGAAAAGCGAAAGCGAAACTTGACCGGATCATCGAGGTCTCGTCGAAACTGTGAGACAGATGAAATGCAGCAAAGATGAGCTTGGGCGTGTTGTCGGTGCGATTATGGACGCGTTGCCGCATGGTGGAGTCGTCGTACTCCAGGGTGACCTCGCCAGTGGAAAAACGACCTTGACCAAAGCCGCAGCCCGTCACCTTGATATTGACGAACCGGTGACATCACCGACGTTTTCACTGCAGCAACGCTACGGGGACCAGATGTTTCATTATGACATCTACAACCATGGAATAGAGCATTTTCTTGCATTAGGATTGCTTGAAGAGCTGGAGAAACAGGGGTACCATTTCATTGAGTGGGGTGACGAGACGCTGGTTGAATTACTGCAGGCGGCCGAACTGCCCTACATTGTGATTGAAATTGAAAAATGTGCATCCGATGCACGCTGTTACAAGGTCTTTAATGCATAAACTTTCGGCAAAGGGACTGACAAAAACAATCAAACAGACCGAAATAGTCCGGGGGATTTCTCTGGAGGTGAGCACCGGGGAGGTGGTCGGACTGCTCGGACCCAACGGAGCGGGTAAAACAACAACATTTTATATGATCTGTGGTCTGGTTGAAGCGAGCGGCGGCGAGGTATTCCTGGATACCCACAACATATCAAAGCTGCCGATGCATGAACGTGCACGGGCTGGAATAGGATATCTGCCGCAGGAAGCTTCCATTTTCAAAGATCTTACCGTCGAAGAAAATCTTATGGTTGCTGCACAGGCGGTATTGCGAGACAAGAAGGAACAAAAAGATCGTATTGGCGAGATGCTTGAAGTATTCAATATTGAACCGATCCGTTTCCGAAAAGGCATCAGCCTTTCCGGCGGAGAACGCCGGCGTGCAGAAATTGCACGGGCACTGGTGGCGAATCCGCGTTTTTTATTGCTGGACGAGCCTTTTGCGGGAGTGGATCCGCTCGCAGTACTTGATATCCAGAATGTAGTTGAACAGCTGGTAAAGCATGATATAGGTGTACTGATTACGGATCATAATGTTCGTGAAACCCTCAATGTCTGCGACAGAGCTTATGTGATTAAAAGCGGTTCTTTGCTGGCATCAGGCAGCAGTGAAGAGATTATGGTCAATGAAGACGTGAGACGTCACTACCTTGGCGAGTCATTCAAGTTCTGACCTTAAAGCACTGCTTGAGGCACAGATGCGTCTGCGCAATTGTGAGACAGAGGTCAGTTACGATCGTCCCGATCCTATCCTTGTCGCACAGCGCTATAAGGAACCTTACAGCGCATTGGCATGTGCACTTTTTGCTTATGGACGAGCAGATCTGATTGTTCGTTTCCTCGATACCCTTGACTTTTCATTGATCGATGCCACCGAGGATCGGATCAAACAGGCATTTTCCACACACTACTACCGGTTTCAGAACACCGAAGATATTTCGCAGTTCTTTGTAACGCTGCATCGAATGAAGCAGGCATATGATATAGAGGAGTTGTTTACACGGGCGTATGAGCCGAACCGTTCGGTTTTGGAGGGAATGAACGCTGTTATTACTGCCATGAAAACGTTAAATAATTATGATAGCCGCGGCTATCGTTTCCTTATCGGTTCACCTGTGCGCCGCTTCAAAGGTGGTGCACCCATGAAACGGTGGATGATGTTTTTGCGTTGGATGGTCCGCGCTGATGTTATCGACTTCGGACTTTGGTCCGGAGTGAACAGGGCCGACCTGCTGATACCGCTAGATACCCATACGTTTACTGTCTCAAAACGGCTTGGATTGCTGGAGCGAAAAGCGTATGATATGCAATCGGTTATCGATCTGACACTTCGCTTGCGCACTTTTGATCCTGACGATCCTGTCAAGTATGATTTTGCACTCTATCGCATTGGCCAGGAGCGACAGATGATATTAATGTAACTTATCGTAATTTAAATGAAAATATGAAAATTGATTTGTATATTTTTTTCAGTTTAATGGTATTGTCCGATAAAATTTACTTACATCAAATAAGGAGAGGCAATGAAAAAATTGTTGGGGATGATTGTATCGGTTGTATTGATGATTGGAACTGGCGCTGCAGCAGCGGAGTCCAAAGGTGGGGTGAACGCCTATAACTATACGGAATATGCGGACAGCGCAACAGTCAAAAAGAATCTTGAAGCACAGGGATTCGAAGTGCTGGCGAGCTATGCACCGACCAAACAGAGCGAAACACTTGTCATCACGTGTCCCGGACTGAAAAAAGCAGCATCTAAACCGGATCGCGGCTTTGCAGCTGTGATGCGTGTGTTGGTTGACGGTGAGCACAAGCGTATCGCCTACACCAATCCACTCTATTTTGCAAAAGCGTTCTTGCAAGACGATTACGATGATGCCATTGCAAAAAAGGCCGCAGGAAAATTGGCTGCAGCGCTGGGCGAGGGAACACCCTCGGCAGATAAGGTTGATGACGATGACCTGGCCGACTACCGTTTTATGCTCGGAATGCCGCATTATGAAGATATGGAAGAGCTGGCCGAAGGCGATAATGCAGCATTGCTGAAAAAACTCGAGGCCTATAACGGCGGCAAGAATGTTGTCTTTACGCTGGATCTGGGCAAGAGTACGCTGGTGGGCTTTGATCTTTCCGATGAAACGAAAAAATTTGTTGAAAAGATTGGAACGCAGAATGCGGAGGTTCTGCCGTATATGATGCTGATTGAAGACGGTAAAGCAAAGACGCTTGCAGCAAAATACTACCTGGCGATCAGTTATCCGCTGCTTTCCATGGGCGAATTTATGACAATCGCCTCCGTGCCGGGCGATATTCTGGACGAACTGGAACTGCCATTCAATTAATGAAATTAATGCCGCCGCCAAAGGCGGCATCTACTGTTTTATGCACTGCTTCATAGTACTATCGCGAGCGGTTCAATATCTATTACTCTGTTTTTATTGACGTGCTTGCTGGAATGATAATGACGTCATTGTCCGTTTGTATGGATGGGTCGATCATTATTGCAGTCGCAAATACTCCGCTTTCAACACAACTTTCCGAAATAACCGAGGCAGACAGAGGTGCATTGTCAATCTCCGATTTTGAAAGAATATGGGAATAGGTTTCTGTGCCTATTACATATTGCCTTTCATTCGAAGCCGATGTGGCAATTGCCTGATTTTCCAGTTCTATGTAGTGAAGATGTTGAGAACTGTTTTCTGGATTTTTGATTCCGATTCGAAATCGGGTACCATTTTCTTTTCGGCCAAGAGCATATATGTCGCCGCCAAAATTTATCAATGCTGCAGACATGCCGAATCTTTTTGCGATGAGGGCAGCCCGGTCGACAGCATACTCTTTTGCAAAGCCACCCAGGTCAATTTTCGTATATGGATTGTCGAAAATGATCCGATTTTTTTTGATAGTAAATCGATTGCAACCGGTATAGGGCAGCAGCAGCGCTTTTTTCTCTGCAAGATGTTTTGGATCATTTTCATTG
>JANTHE010000171.1 GCA_024762585.1 Sulfuricurvum sp.
GGCAAGTGGATTCAAGCGGAATATGCCCGGGCTTGATGTATGATTCCAAAGATATTACATAAGATTCCGATTTCAGACTAAATTACTCTTAATTTATTTTGAAAGATTGCCGCTGGCTCGATCGGCCTAGCGCCTTTTTATCAGCAGTGACTATATTTCGCTTTATGAAATAGCACTGTGATCGCAACCGGAGTCTGAGCGAACGGGCCCGCTGCTGGAGCGAACCCAGTGTTAACGTATTATTTATTTTAGAGCTACAGGAGTTCACTATGAGAACCGCATGGGTAGAGAAACGCAAAGACGATAAAGTGCGCACGCAGATGTATTATGCGAAGCAGGGTATCATTACCGAAGAGATGGAATACGTCGCAAAAATAGAAGAGCTTTCACCGGAACTGGTACGCTCTGAAGTGGCACGGGGCCGTTTGATTATTCCGGCCAATGTAAACCACACAAACCTGGAACCGATGGCGATCGGGTTGGCATCCAAATGCAAAATCAATGCCAACATCGGCTCTTCTGCACTGGCTTCTGATATTCAGGAGGAAGTACACAAGGTGCAGGTCTCCCAGCATTATAAAGCCGATACCGCAATGGACCTCTCTACCGGCGGCGATCTTGACGAGATCCGTAAAGCGGTCATCGAAAATTCAAAAATTCCCATTGGGACCGTGCCGATTTACCAGATTCTGCACGACGTCGGTAATAAGATTGAGGACCTCACCATCGAGAAGATGCTCGAAGTCCTCGAGCGTCAGGCCCAGCAGGGGGTGAGTTACTTTACCATCCATGCCGGCTTCCTGCTCGAGACGATGCCAAAGGTCGCCAAGCGTAAAATGGGCATCGTCAGCCGCGGCGGTTCGCTCATGGCGGCATGGATGATGCACTATCATCGCGAGAACCCGTTTTATACGGCGTTTGATGACATTCTCGATATCTGTGCGCGTCATGACGTCTCCCTCTCGCTGGGCGATTCTCTGCGCCCGGGCTGTTTGGCCGACGCCAGCGACGACGCGCAGTTGGGCGAACTTAAAGTGCTTGGCGAGCTGACGCTGCGTGCGTGGGAGAAGAATGTCCAGGTCATGATCGAAGGACCGGGGCACGTACCGCTCAATCAGATCGAGCGTAACATGAAGCTGCAGCGCGAACTCTGCCATGAGGCACCGTTTTATATTCTCGGGCCGCTGGTTACCGACATTGCAGCAGGGTATGACCATATCTCTTCGGCAATCGGGGCGGCAGTCGGCGGTTGGCACGGGGCGTCGATGCTCTGTTATGTCACGCCCAAAGAGCACCTTGGCCTGCCAAACGCCGAAGATGTTCGCGAAGGGATCATCGCCTACAAGATCGCGGCACATGCGGCGGACATCGCCCGCGGCCGTAAAGGTGCCCGTGACGTCGATGATGAAATGAGTGATGCCCGCTATACGTTTGACTGGGAGAAGCAGTTCGAACTGGCCCTTGACAGTGAACGTGCACGCGAATATCATGACGAAACGCTGCCGCAGGATGTCTTTAAAGAGGCGGAGTTCTGTTCCATGTGCGGGCCGAAGTTCTGCTCGTACAAGATTACGCAGGACATCATGGATAATCCGGACGCGATCGCGGCGATTGCCGCCGAAGCGGCGGAAGCGCAACAATAAAATTTAAGGAATACAAAATGACAGAAGAAATTGTAAAATCGGCATTGTCAAATGTTACGTATCCGGGCTTTACGAAAGATATCGTAACGTTCGGGTTTGTCAAAGAGATCACTGTCAGCGGCAGTGATGTCTCTGTAACGGTAGAGATTACGTCCAGCGCCCCGGAAGTGGCGCAGCAGATTACGGACGAAGCGACAGCGGAACTGAAACGGGCCGGTGCGCAAAATGTTGCGGTGAACATTGCCGCACCGAAGATGCCGCGCGAAAGCTCATCGCACGGCAAGAATATCGCCCCGCATGTGAAGAACTTCATTATGGTCAGTTCGGGCAAGGGCGGCGTCGGCAAATCGACCAGTTCCGTCAACCTGGCAATCGCACTGGCGATGCAGGGCAAAAAAGTCGGTCTGCTGGATGCGGACATCTACGGTCCCAACGTTCCGCGTATGCTGGGGATCGAGTCGGTCAAACCCGAAATCGAGGGCAACAAGGTCATTCCGCTCAAGGCTTACGGCATCGAAGTGATGTCCATGGGATCACTGATGGAAGAGGGGCAGTCGCTGATCTGGCGCGGGGCAATGGTCATGAAAGCCATCGAACAGTTCCTGCGCGACATTCTCTGGTCCGAACTGGATTGCCTCGTCATCGATATGCCTCCGGGAACGGGTGATGCGCAGCTGAGTCTGGCGCAGAGCGTACCGGTGACACTGGGTATTACCGTCACGACGCCGCAGACGGTTTCACTGGACGATTCGCGACGATCGCTCGATATGTTCAAGAAACTGAATATCCCGATCGGGGGCATCGTTGAGAATATGAGCGGCTTTATCGCCCCCGATACCGGAGTCGAGTACGATATCTTTGGCAAAGGGACTACGGAACCGCTGGCCAAAGAGTTCGGTACGAAGATTCTGGCCGAGATCCCGATCGAGCCGGCGGTACGTGTCGGCGGCGACGAAGGCAAGCCGATCACCTATTTCAAACCCGAATCCGAAACGGCCAAACGCTATATGAAAGCGGCGGAAGATGTCTGGGCGCAGATTGTACAGATCAACGAAGAGGGCGGCGTTGACAATGAAGCCATCCAGCCCACCACCCCTCCTGGCGTCTCCGCCTGCTCCACGGGTGCGGCACCCCAGCAGCCCTCACAAAGCAGCGATGGCGAAAGCTGCGGCACCGGCTGCGGCTGCCATTAAGTTTCAACACGGGTGCTCCCCGTGCTTAACACAACTGTAACACTTCTTCGATAGTATCGTTTTTATGATACGAACTCCACAGGCACTTATCTATTCACTTTTCTTGCATCTGCTCATTGGTGCTATGCTATTTATATTTGTGGTGCCCAAAATAGGGGTATACCCGACAAAGAGAGCCGAGCGGTGTCTTATAACGCTGGCGCATGTCGTTCCCGCTTTCCCCTCCAAAGCGATCGAACCTGTAAAGTCGCATCCGGAGAAAAAGAGTATGCGCATGGAAGAGCAAGTGCCGGAAAGGGTAGAGAAAAAAGCGGATGCACCGATACGAAGACCCATTCAAAAAGCAGTGAAAAAGCCGATACATAAAACCGTCCAAGCGGAAAAGACTCTTTCTCCAGTGCATCCGGAGGCGGTCAGGCAAGTAGCCGCCAATATACAGACTGCAGCATCTGTTGCACCTGCTTTGAAGCCTTCACAGCCTTCGAAAGCTTCTAAACCGCTTCCGGCGGTAGCGGCACCGCAGAGCAGTGAACGCTACCTCAATGAACATCTGGCGCGGATTGCACAGTTGCTTCAGGAGTATCTCTATTATCCCCGCATGGCACGCAAGCGCCATATTGAAGGCGAGGTGCTGGCGGTATTTACATTGGAAAAAGACGGCACTGTCCACGATATTTCGGTGGAAAAACACGCTCGAAAGATTTTGGACCGAGCCGCCGTACAGACCATCGCGTCGCTTTCGGGCCGGATGCCGCACCCCGAGCATACCCTGACGCTGGAAGTTCCCATTCGCTTTGTGCTCAAATAATAGGGGCTCTCCAATAAAAATGTTAGAATAAACTATCTGTTTCCCAAGGATTTTTATGAAAACCCACACACTTTTGATGCCGCTTGACATGCACCTGCACCTGCGGGACGGCGTCATGCTCGAAACGGTCGCGCCGCTGAGTTCCTATACGTTCAGCGGCGCGGTCGTCATGCCCAACCTGGTGCCGCCTGTGACTTCAAAAGAGGATGTACTCGCGTATAAAGAGCGTATCACCGCCGTGACGGGCAGCCGGCTTAACGATG
>JANTHE010000172.1 GCA_024762585.1 Sulfuricurvum sp.
CGATCAGGTCCGCGGGGATCGAGATCTCCTCGCCGCGGGTCTTGGGCACGATGCAGAAGGTACACTGCTTATCGCAGCCAATCGAAATGTTGACAAACGCTTTCCACGGCGATCCGCGAAACTCTCCAAAAGCGAACTGGGACTCATCGTAATCGATCTCCGTCTCCACCGCCTTGTCGCGGTGCAGGACATCCGTGATTTTCGAGACGTTGCGCGCGCCGAGGACAAAGTTGACGTAGGGCGCTTTTTTGATGATCTCCTCGCCCAGATGCGAGGCTGTACAGCCGCAGACACCTATTTTTGCATCCGCTTTTTTCTTTTTGTTGAAGGCGCCGAGTTCGGAGAAGAGCTTGTGCACCGGTTTCTCGCGCACCGAGCAGGTGTTGATCATGATCAGGTCCGCCTCTTCGGCGCTGTCGGTGAGCTGATAATGCTCTTTTTCGGAGAGTTCGGCAATCATATGCTCGCTGTCGCGCACGTTCATGGCGCAGCCGAGCGTTTCGATAAACAGTTTTTTCATTCGGTTTTCAGGCGGTTTGCCTTAGAGAATATGCACTTCGTACATGTATTCGTTCTCGGCAAGCCCAAAGCGAACTTCGCGCATATAGACGCTTTTCCCCTCGTTTTCAAAATGCTCCTGCAGTGCCAGCAGATCCTTGTGGGAATTTTCACGGTCAAAATACAAAATAACCGAGCCCTCTTTCTCCACCATTCCCTCAATCTTCTTGACATCCACTTTTTTCGGTTTCTTGTCTGTGTTACTGCGAGCGATTTTAAGCTCCATGCATATCCTTTTCCCGCCTCATTCAAGTGCTTATATTTTGACGCGATTATAACCGCCCTTTAATTAAGCAGCTATTAAGGGAACTTGGTTGATTACTAAATAGGTTTTAGATATAATTCTACTCTTCTGTAAAAAACAATCATTTCATTTTTATGGAACAACCCAACGAGAAACAATACGGGGATACCTATGGAAAATATTCTGGACATTATTGAGTCAATCGCACACGAGAAGGGCCTCTCGCCTGAGAATGTCAAAACAGCGGTCAAAACGGCCTTCATTCAGACGGCAAAACGGCTGATCAACCCGGAATTCGCCTACGATGCCGAAATAGACGACGAGACGAAAAGCATCCGGGTCTACCAGACCATCACGGTCGTCGAGGACGATGACGAACGCTTGGAGGGCGAAGAGGCGCAGGCGTACATTGGCCTGTCGCGCGCCAAGGCCGAAGTCGATCCGGATGTCGAAGTGGGGGACGAATTCCAGATCGAGCACGACATCGAATCGCACGGCCGTACCGCGGCGGCGACGCTTTACCGTGAAATCGAGTTCCATATCCAGCGCATGGTCGAGGACGATCTGTACAACAAGTACAAAGAGAAGATCGGCACCATCGCCTCCGGAAGGGTCACCCGCGTCGACGGCAAGCAGAACACCTACGTCGAGATGGACGAAGTCCGCGCCATCTTGCCGATGAAAAGCCGCATCAAAGGCGAGCACTTCGCTGTCGGCGACGTCGTCCGCGCCGTCGTGCGCCGTGTCAACATCGACAAGGTCAACGGCATCTCCATCGAGCTCTCACGCACCTCTCCGAAATTTCTCGAAGAGCTGCTGCGGCTTGAAGTACCCGAGATCAACGACAATCTCGTCATCGTCGAAAAATGCGCCCGCATCCCCGGCGAGCGCGCCAAGATCGCCCTGCTTTCGACCCATCCGCAGGTCGATCCTGTCGGCGCTACCGTCGGCGTCAAGGGCGTGCGCATCAACGCTGTCAGCGACGAACTGCTGGGAGAGAATATCGATTGTATCGAGTACACCTCCGTACCGGAGCTCTTCATCGCCCGCGCGATGAGCCCGGCCATCATCAGCGCTGTCACTGTCGAGGGCAACCCTGAAGATGAAGAGAGCGAGGCCAAAGCCATCGTCACCCTGCCAAGCGACCAGAAGTCCAAAGCGATCGGCAAGAGCGGCATCAACATCCGCCTGGCCTCGATGTTGACGGGCTATAGCATCGAACTGGTCGAACAGGGCGGTACATCCGAGGGCGAAGAGACTACGACAGCCGAAGAGAAAAAAGAGGACCTCTCCTCACTCGAAGCACTGTTTGGAGATTGATCCTCTTTAGCAGAAGAAGGGTGAATCATTACCCTTCTCATTACGCCTGCGCCGCTATTTCAATCCTCACCGCTTCACATACGGGTTCAATTTCAACAGTATCAGATCCGCCAGCATATTCCCCAGCAGCGTCAAAAACGCTGTAATCATCAAAATCCCCATAATGACCGGATAATCCCTGCTGAGTGCGCTGAGGTAAAAAAGCTGCCCCATCCCCTCGATGCCGAAAATCTGCTCCAAAATCACACTGCCACCGATCAATCCCGGAAGCGACAAGCCCAGCAGCGTAATGACCGGTGGCATCAGATTGGGCAGGATGTAACGGCGCAGCAGGGTTTTGTCACCGAGGTTTCTGGCGCGCGCGAAAAAGTAGTAGTCGCTCTTTAAAATTTCGAGCGTCAGCGAGCGTACATAGACAATCATGGAACCCAGCGAGACAAAGGTCATGACGAAAATGGGCAGGACAAGATGCCACGCCTCATCCAGATAATAGGCCAATCCGGAATCCGGACCGCCGATGGAGTGCAGCCCCGTAATGGGGAACCAGTCCAGTTCGACGGAAAAGGCCAAAATCAGCAGCAATGCCAAATAAAAAGAGGGCATAGCGAACGAGACCAGTGAAAACTGGCGGATGGCGAGATCGGTACGTTTTTCAAAGCGCATGGCCGCTTTGATGCCCAGCCAGATGGAGAGTGCGAAGACCAGCACCATCGAAACAATATTGATCGTCAGCGTGATACCAAGCCGCTTCATGATCTCTTCGGTCACCCCCTGCCCGCTGACGAACGAGATGCCGAAATCGAGCCGGAGCATATTGGAAACCCAGTCAAAGTACTGCTGCATCAGCGGCTTATTCAGTCCGTAGACCGCTTTGAGTCGCGCGATGGAGTCGGCGGACATGTTGGGGTTCAGCTCACCGGCACTTAAAAAGCTGTTGGGCGCGGCATGAATGGCGGCAAAAGAGATCACCGAAATCAGCAACAGCATCAATACAATATAGCCGAATTTATGCAACAAGAGCTTCACGAAAATACTTTTGAATCAGATGAATGATTATAGCAAGAAAAGGAAAAAGAGAGGTTCCGCCCGGAGGCGGAGAAGTGTGTGACTTCTTCTTAGAAGTTGAGTGTCAGGTAAACCTGCAGTGTGTTGGAGGCACTGCCATCATTCTGATCGTCAGCATCAGTATTGATGTAAACAAGAGAAGTGTCAAGCGCACCGAATGACTTGTCTACTTCAAGTGTCAGCTCGTTCATAGAAAGATCGTTTCCTGCTCCCATACCATTTTTCGTTGTAGAAGCTGTATAGAATGCGCTTAAACCGAAATCTGCCACTGATGCAGTTGCAGTGATATTATATGCAGATGTATCAGCTTTTGTAACATACGCGTAGTTCCACCATGCTTCGGTATAGAGCTTGGATTGGCCATAACCATCAAGGTTGCCACCTGCACCTGCATCTTTGCCAGTCTGTGAATAAGCGCCGCTAATTGTGAAAGCATCTGCTTCATATCCAAGCTTCAAAGCGTATGCATCGCTGCTTTGGTCATCAAGACCGCTTGGTCCGCCCAGGAAGTCAGTTCCAATATTTTTGGCGTAGCTGATTCCCGTATATTGCGCACCGGCTACAATACCTTCCATATTCAAATCAGCCTGTAACCAATACGCCTGAACAGCCTGCTGTGCGTCGAAATA
>JANTHE010000173.1 GCA_024762585.1 Sulfuricurvum sp.
ACGCTGACTTTCCCAAAGAGTATACTGGCCAAAACGATCGCCATTATGGAGATGATTGAAGCACTCGGCCCGAATTTGGGAAAGCCCTATACCGATTCTTTAGGTGATGGTCTGTTCGAAATACGTGCAAAAGGAAAAGAAGGGATCGGCCGGAGCCTCTTTTGCTACGTCAATGGAAAACGAATCATTATTTTGCACTCCTTTATCAAGAAGACACAAAAGACACCGAAGAAAGAACTCAATATTGCCAGAAAACGTCAAAAGGAGATTGAAAATGCCTAAACAGTCACTATCGTTTCACAGTTTTAAAGAAGAAGCACTTTCCGATCCGGAAGTACGTGCGGAGTATGACGCACTCAAACCGCTGTTTGATCTCAAAAAACAGATGATAAAAGCGCGTCTTGAAGCCAATATGAGCCAAGAGGATGTAGCACAGATTCTTCATACCAAAAAAAGCAATATCTCGCGTCTTGAAAGCCCGAACACCAGACACCTTCCAAATCTGAAAACGCTGATGGAGTACGCCAAAGCGGTCGGGTGGAACCTTGAGATCTCTCTAAAAAAATCTTCGGCAGCCTGAAATCCGGTGCCAATATGGTGCCATTAGGTACGTAAAAATCATGATTTTTGAGAAGAATTGAAAATACGAAACCCCGTATTTTCGGTATTTGGCGGTATTGTGTCGTTCTTTCAGTAGCATCCAGTATCCGGAGCCACTTTCTTCGACTTTCCATCCTAAAATATTCTTACCGGGATAATAATTTCTGATGTATACTGTCATATAGATGGTACAAAGAGATGAACAAGATACAGATATTTTCTTACAGCTTAGTCATTCTGGCATTGGTTCTCTTTATTAACATAATGGCTTTTGTCCAGGTTTCTATTGTGTACGGGGTTGAACCACAATTGCGTTTTTTTGTCATCCCGTCTATCGTCGGAACAGTGTTTGGACTGATTCTGGTTTTAAGCCATCGCTATTTTCTGCTTTCAAAAAAATTCGAAAGGCTCGCCAGCTTCGACAAACTCACAGGAACATTCAGCCGCTATGCGTGCGATCTCTTCTTTGAACGTGAAGCTAAACGCTGTCAACGCGATCTGCTTCCACTTTCCGTGTTGCTCATCGATATCGACGATTTCAAGTCTGTCAACGATCAATACGGACACCCCAAAGGGGACAGGGTACTAAAAATGGTCACGGATTGCCTGCACGCAGAGTTGCGCTCTATGGATACGCTTTGCAGATGGGGCGGTGAGGAGTTTATTGTCATTTTGCCGGAACAAGATCATGATGCAGCCCTCAAGCTGGGACAGCGTCTTTGCCATGCTATCAACAACCATGACTTTACACTAGCCAAACCTCTTAGCATCAGTATCGGGGGCACTACGGTTAAAGGCAGCGATTATTCGTTCAATTCGCTTGTTTCAAAAGCGGACAAAGCACTTTACAGTGTCAAACAATCCGGCAAGAACGGTGTGAAAATGTATTCCGGCCTCTTTTAGGGCACCTCTAAAAAATCATGAAAAAATGGATAAATGCTACCAATAGAAACAAATAGGCATCACATATACCCTCTTTTTGCTACTATAAGAAACATTAGTAAAACAAACTAATTTGAAAGAAGAAGCAATCCTTTGGAGAAACCTTTCTAGAATCCGCCCAGATTTTTTAAAGTTGCCCTAAAGGAGAAAAAAATGCCTTACAAGAACATCAGAATCGTCGACCTTGCCATTATCGGTGCGGGGCCCGGCGGTGTAGCCAGTGCCATCGAAGCCAAACTTGCCGGAATCGATAATATCGTCGTCATCGAGAAAGCGGCAACGCATAACGACATGATCCACAAGTTCTACAAAAAAGGCAAACGTGTCGACAAGGACTGGATGGGGATCAAGTTCGAGTTCGAAGGCAATGTGACGTTCGAAGAGTGCCCCAAAGAGCAGTACCTTGACGATATGGAACACAAAATCCAAAATGCCGGCATTGCCGACAAGTTCATTTACGGCCATGAGATCATCCGGGTGGAAAAACTCGACAACGGCCTCTTTGATATCATCATCGGTCACGACAACGTCGAAGAGGGGCATGAGAACCTGCTAGCGCGCAACGTCATCCTCTCCGTGGGCCGTATGGGCAAACCCAACAAGCCCAAATACAAGTTTCCAAAAGAGATCAAACCGCGCCTGAACTTCAACCTCTCCAAAGTGCAAAACGGCGAGCGCGTCATGGTCGTCGGCGGGGGTGACACGGCTGGCGAGTACGCGTACGGGCTGGTCGATCTGGGGATGGACTGCGAAGTGACGCTGAACTACCGCAAGCCGACCATCACCCGCATGAATCCGCTCAATACCGAAATGACCACCAAGTACCTGGAAGAGGGAAAACTGCTCAATAAAATGGGCGTCGATGTCGAAAGCGTCGAAGCAACCGAGGCCGGAACGGTCAAAGTAAACTTTACCGACGGTACGACAGGCGAGTATGACCGCGTCGTCTACGCCCTGGGAGGGACGACCCCCAAAGACATTCTGGTCAATTCCGGCATCAAAACCGGTGAATGGGATGTCCCCGTCTATGATGAAAAAACGATGGAAACGAACGTCGAAGGGCTCTATACCATCGGTGACGTCGTGACCGACCAGGGCAGCATCGCTCTGGCTTTCAACCACGCGAATTTCGCCGTGACGGATGTAGCCTCCAAGCTTCCGGCCCAGCAAAAAGCAGCCTCATAGCGCTGCGACAGGAGACCGTATGATCGAACCCTTCTCGCTTCCGATGCTGCATACCGCGAGCATGAACGATACCCATTTTGAGAGTATTATAAAAATCAACGCGCTCAGTGTAGCCATCGAGAGCGCAGAGGGCATCGAGGTTGCACTACGCGCCCTGATTGAACACACCGAAACGCATTACGCCGAAGAAGAGCAGCAAATGCTCGAAAAAAAGTTTCCGCCCTACCCGGCGCACAAAGAGGAGCACGACGCGAGTCTGGTGCAGATGCGCCAAGCGGCTGCGGACTTTTTCGAGAACAACGACGTCAAAGCCCTGCAGACCTACCTCGACCGGGAACTGATTCCCTTCTTTCTCAGACACACCGAAACCATGGATGCCGTGACCTCCATCTTCCTGGAGAACAGTGAAGCCCACCTGCCCCACTGGGAACGCCTCGTCCCCCGAAATCGCTGACATCTGATTCCTAGTTTTTGATGCAAACCGGACCTTAAGGGTGAGCTGTTATTGTACGCCAAAGGAAAATCATGAGTGAACAAACCCCCTTCAGCGCGATGTCGCTGACAGATAAAATTAACGCTGTCGACTCCGTTATTCAGGAGAATATCCGCGAGTTTCTCATTCGCGACAGCGGCGACCTCGACCTGGTCAACGTCGAAGAGAAAAACGACCGTGTCATCGTCTACATCGAGTACCTCGGTGCCTGCGTGGCCTGCCCCTCCTCCGGAGGTACGCTGATGTCGATTCAAAACATTCTCCAGCGAAAACTCGATGAATCCATCCATGTCGTCAGCGTCTGAAACGGACCATTCAAAGCCTGAACAGATGAACGAAACGCTTGCCCTGCTGTCGGCGGAACAAAATGCCGAGCGCGATGAAGCACTCTTTGAAAAGATCATGGAGGCCCGCAACACGGTCGTGACCCTGCAAAAATCATCTGAAAACGATCGTGTTCCGGACGAGGTAGCACCGCTGCTTGACACGCT
>JANTHE010000174.1 GCA_024762585.1 Sulfuricurvum sp.
GATGGTTTCGCCGAACACGGCATAGACGAACATGTAGAGCAGCGTCATGGCAATGCCCCATGCAAAGAGACTTTTGATGGCGAAATGAAACCGCGGCCAGTCGCGTGCCCCGTAATACTTTCCGGCAATCGACTCCGCCGCATTGGCGAAGCCGTCAAGGCTGTAGGAGAACCAGACAATGAACTGCAGCAGCAAAATCATCGCGCCGAGCGTCACTGCCCCCTCTTTGGCCGCCTGGGCGTAAAAAAAGGCGAAAACGAAGGTCAGCACCGTCGTACGGATAAAGATCTGCCGGTTGACGTGCAAAAATGCGCCGAGCGCTTCGGAATGCAGCAGGGATGGAAGTCGCAGAGGAACAAGTCTGCTTCGGTAGCGCCAAAGGAGGGCCAGTCCCAGCACCATTCCACCGTACTGCCCGAGGAGCGTTCCGTAAGCGGCCCCTTCGATGCCCAGGTGCATTTCGACGACGAAGTAGTAGCTGAACAGCATGTTGAACCCATTGACGACAAGCGTGATGATGAGCGGGTAGAGGGCGTTTTGCATGCCGAAATACCAGCCGGTCAGGGCATAAAGTCCAAAGACCGCGGGGGCGGTCCATATTCGCAGTTCAAAATAGCGCTGTGCTTCGTCCAGGTAGCTCTCTCCGACGTTCATGAGGTAAAAAGCACTCTCACGCAGCCCGTGCTGTGCGGCCAGCAGCACTGCCGCGAGCCCCAGGGCTACCAGCAGCGCCTGGTAAAGCGTCAGGGCGCTCTGTGTGTCATCGTTTCGGCCGTACGCCTGCGCAGTCAGTCCTGTCGTTCCCATGCGCAGAAAGTTCATGGCGCCGTAAAGAAAGAGGAAGATCATGCTGACAATCCCCAGCGCGGCAAGGTTGCCGCTGTCCAGATGGCCCATCAAAACGGTGTCGACCGCCGAGACAAGCGGCACAGAGATGTTGCTGATAATATTGGGAACGGCCAGCGCCAGAATGCGGCGCTGCATGCCGATGACGCTATTGGGCGTGCTGCCGGGGTGCAGGTTCAGTCCTTCTTGGGATTGAGGGCTTCGGCTTTGATGCGCAGCATCGGGCGTTTGGGCTTTTTCGCTTTGGAAGGTGTCGTCTTGGGTTTGGCATGCTTCTTGGGCGCGGCATCTTTTTTTCGCTGTGTCTTCTTTTCCGATGGCGACGGTTGGGCGGGCCGGGGCGAGTACCCCTCCTGATACTCTTGCTTAATGGAGCGGCCCAGTGCGGTTTCAATGGCCAGCAGTCGGTGCTGTTCGGCCGGATCGAACAGGCAGACCGCATCGGTTTTCGCCATAGAGAGGCGGTTGAAATACTCCTGGGCTTCCTCGGGAAGATCATAGGTGATCAGCAGGTCGAAAGCGCCTTCCGGAGCCGCTTCGCTCTCTTGAAAGAGTGTTGCTTCCTCGGGAACATAGACCGACTCGTCTTCGTCGTGAACGATGACGGCAATGGAGCGTCCCGCATTTTCAAAGATCAGCTTGGTCAGGAGGTCCTGTTTCTTGTGCTCTTCACAGAGCAGCAGGCGGTGATTTTTGCGTTTGAGCGCAACGGGCGGCAGGGTCACATCTGCTCCTTGGAGTTTGGTTTTAGAATTATAACTATTTTTTTTAAATATGTTTGCTTGGATTATAGGAACCTCATAGAGTGTCAGTCCTTTTTTTGAATCCGGTATTGATCCGCAGTTTCAGCCCGAGGTAATACCCTTTGGTGATCAGTTTTTTGAGCAGGTAGGCTGTCTTGCCCCTGACGCGGATCGCTCCGAACAACTCGCCGACGGCATACCGGCCGCCGAGCGCGACAAAGACGCCGTCGATCTTGGCGTGAAACGGCTTAACCGGCTTGCCGTCGAGGCGCCCGATGATGCTTTTGGCGACATATTCGGCACTTTTCTCCGCCGTCTGGGCGGTCGGAGGCAGGAGGGTGCCACGGGAATCTCTCAGTTCCACGCAGTCACCGAGGGCATAGACGTTCATCGCCGGGGTGAGGCGCAGATACGGGTCGGGGACGATCTGCCCCATCTTGTTGGTGGTATAGGAGCGTTCGCTTGCCGGCGTATTCGCGATGATACCCCCGGTGAATATCATAAAACGGTAGGGCACGACTGCACCGTCTTTAAGGTGGATTTCTCCGTTTTCGACGCGGTCGATGAAGGCCCCGGTCATGATGCGGATGCCAAGCGACTCGAGTCGCTTTGTCGTGTGGCGGACAATATAGTCGCTCATGCCGGGCAAAATGGTCTCAGCGGCATCGATGAGGGTGATTTTTATCGTTTCGGCGTTGCTGCCGAGCGTTTTGTAGTGCTTTTGAATGACGTCGGCCATTTCGGCGGCGATCTCGACACCGCTGAGCCCCGCGCCCCCGATGGCGATCTGCAGGTCGTCGTCCGCTTCGCGGACGCTGTTGACTTTTTCGAAAATCAGCCGTTCGAATTCACGGCGAAAATTGAACGCGCGCATCATATTTTTGACGCCGTAGCTGTTTTCGCGCAACCCTTTTATGAACGCAAAAAAGTTCGTACGCGCCCCGGTCGCGATGATGAGCTGATCGTACTCGATGCCGCCGGCAGAGGTTTCGACCCGCCTGCCGTCCATATCGATCCGGCTGACCTCACACTGCGTAAAGGTGATGTTTTGGCCAAAGCCCCGGCACCAGTTGTCCAGGTCGATGGCGATATCGTGGATGTCGAAACGGCCTGCGATATACCCGTAGGCTTCGGTCTGCAGATAGTGGTAAGGGTTCCGATCCAGCAGGGTAATGCGGATGTCGCTGCGCGCCGCCAGATGCTCAATGGCGCGAAGCCCTCCATAGCCGCCACCGATAATGACGATGTGTGTTTGCATATTACTCCTTTTTAACCAGTAGTCCGGCCATGATGATCATGATGATACCCAGCCAGACATACGGTCCGGGAAGCGCATCGCCCAGCATCACCCCGAACCCGACGGCAAAGGGGATGTTCGTGTAGCTGACCGCCCCGATCACGCCGGCGCGGCTGAAGCTGTAGGCTTTGGTCAGCAGCCATTGCGACAGGGTCGAGATGAGCGCCATGAAAGCGATCAAAGCCCATACATTTAGCGATACGGGCAGGACGAAATCGGGAAAGAGAAACTGCAGCGCATCGGGCGGGGTGATTAAGGGGGCGATGCTAAAGAGCAGCAGCGGCGCCAGTGTACCGATACCCATGAACGACAAGACGATGACGCGGGTGTCGTAGATATGGCGGATGGTTTTGATGGTGGCGTAGGCCGCCGCGGCGAAAAACCCGCCGAGCAATCCCAGAAAATGTTCATACCCCATGAGCATACCGGTGGGTTTCGAGATGAGCACGACGCCGGAAAAACCGATCAGAAGCGCGGCCACAGCGTAGCGCCCGAGCCGCTCTTTGAGCAGGAAAAATGCCAAAACGGAGACAAAGAGCGGGGAGGTTTTGTTGAGGGTGATTGCTTCGCCCAGGGGGATGACGGTGATGGTGTAGAAAAACAGAATCATCGCGCTGAAACCAAAAAGTCCGCGCAGAACAAGCAGATGCGGATTGCCGCCGGGCAGCGAGGGCGGGGTATGGCGCAGCATCGCCAGAACAATCACGACACCGATGAGGTTACGAAAGAAGACGATCTCCAGTGCGCTCAGTTCCTCTCCCAGCACCTTGGCGACGGCACCGTTG
>JANTHE010000175.1 GCA_024762585.1 Sulfuricurvum sp.
AATGATTTCAGCCCCTTTGAGCTGCTCCCATAACGCCGTAAAACGCAGTTCGAAACAGATGAGAATCCCCATCCGTATGCCCTCAATCTCAAACACGGCAACCGCTCCGCTCTCCCCTGCTTCGAACCACCGGTCCTCTTCGCCGAGCGCAAACAGTTTTGTTTTAGCCTGTTCATGAACGATCTCGCCGTTATGGTAGACTCTGGCAACGTTGAAATACCCCTCCGCCTTGCGCACAATCATCGTCAATACAATCGTCCGGCCCTCGCCGCAGCGGCGCAGTCCGGCATCGGCACGCAACGAAAAATCGGCAGCCGCCGCAAAGTTTTCGTAATCAAATCCGGTCAAACAGACTTCCGGGGCCAGGACAATGGCGTCCTCAGGTGTCTGATTGATCAAAGACAATAGCGTGTGCAGATTCTCTTCATAGCTACACCCCTGCGTCCGAAAGACGAGAGAACACAACGGTCGCGAATCAGAAATCGTCAAAGCTGAGGCTGCCTTTGGAGTAGTTGGTGACGTTGCCTTCGAAGAAGTTTGTTTTCTGGTCATTGAATTTGGCGAAATCGTCAACCCATTTTATGGGGTGTTCCACATTGTAGATCGGCTCGAACCCCACTTTTTGAAGCCGTTCATCGGCCAGGTACTGAATGTACTGTTCTACGATCGCGTTGGTCAGCCCCAAAATCTGCCCCTGGGTGATGTACTGTCCCCACGCGGTTTCGAGCTCGACCGCTTTTTTGAACATCTCTATCACTTCGGCTTTCAAATCATCTGTAAAGTAGTCCGGGCGCTCACGCCTAAGCGTATTAATCAGGTTCTGAAACAGCACAAGGTGTGTCACCTCGTCACGCTGGATAAAGCGGATCATCTGCGCCGACCCCAGCATTTTGCCTGAGCGCGCAAGCGTATAAAGATAGGTGAAGCCGCTGTAGAAGTAGATCCCTTCGAGAATCTGGTTCGCAAAACAGGCCAGCACGAAGTTGCGCTCGGTCGGCTCCTTCGCCAAACGGCCGTATACCGCGGCAATGGCGTCGTTTTTGGATTTAAGCATCATATCGCGACGCCACAGCTCATAGATCTCTTCGCTGTTTTGGGAGATGGAATCGACCATCACCGCGTAACTCTGCGAATGCAGCGCCTCTTCGAAGGACTGACGCACGAGAATGAGATTGATCTCCGGCGCCGTGACATAGGGATTCACATTGTCGATCAGATTGTTCGTCTGCAGCGAATCCATAAAAATCAATTGAGAGAGTGCCTTGTCGTATGCCGTCTTCTCAGCTTCGGTAAGGTTTTTGTAGTCGTTCGCGTCCCGGGTCATATCGACCTCTTTGGGAAACCACGTGTTGTTGAGCATCATCTCCCAGAGATTGTAAGCCCACTGGTACTTAATGTTGTTCAGCTCGAAAATACCGGTCGGGTTTCCGCCGAAAATGCGTCGGTCGTTGACGTGTTCATGCGAATTTGGATTGTAGATCTGTTTGCGGTTCATGTTTATGATTCCTGTCAGATGTTAAGTGGAAGATTATGGCGAAAGTGAGGTTTGAAGCAGTTTAAAACGAGAGGAAATCCTCCCGTTTATTTTTTGGAGCGATCCGCGCGGCGGCGTTCGTTCTCGCTTAACAAACGTTTGCGGATACGGACATGCTGCGGCGTGACTTCGAGCAGTTCGTCGTCTTCGATCCACTCCAGCGCTTTTTCGAGGTTCATATCGCGCGGGGGTACCAGCTTGATCGCTTCGTCGGCGCCCGAAGAGCGGACGTTCGACTGCGCTTTGCCTTTGATGGGGTTGACGGTCAGGTCGTTGCTGCGGGCATGCTCGCCGATGATCATCCCCTCATAGACTTTGTCCTGCGGTTCGATAAAGAGTGCGCCGCGCTCTTGCAGGTTAAAGAGCGAATACGCCATCGCCGTACCGGCTTCCATAGAGATGAGCGCACCGTACTGACGGCTTTCGACCGTGCCGGAATATGGACGGAACTCCAGGAATGAGTGGTTCATAACCCCCTCGCCTTTCGTGTCCGTCAGGAACTGCCCCCGGAAGCCGATCAGGCCGCGGGCGGGAATCTCGAACTCGATGCGCGTATAGCCCTCTCCCATCGGGATCATCGATTTCATCTCCGCCTTGCGTTTGCCCAGACGCTCGATGATCGTGCCCGAAAAGTCATCGGGGGTGTCGATGACGAGGTGCTCGAACGGCTCGCATTTGACGCCTTCGATCTCCTTGACGATGACCTCGGGACGGCTGATACCGAACTCGTACTCTTCACGGCGCATGTTCTCGGCCAATACCGTAATCTGCAGCTCACCGCGGCCGGAGACCTTGAACTTTCCTTCGCCGATTGTCTCGAGCTTCATCGCGACATTGGTCTGCATCTCCTGCTCGAGGCGGTCTTTGATCTTGTTCGAGGTCACATGCTTGCCCTCGGTTCCCGCCAGCGGCGAGTCGTTGACGGAAAAGACAACCGAGAGTGTCGGTTCTTCGATATGCATCGGGTCAAGCGGCATCGGGTTGGCGGGATCGACGACCGAGTCGCCGACATCGACCGTTTCGAAGCCCGCAAACGCGATGATGTCCCCGGCTTCGGCCTGCTCGATCTCCATACGGTTGAGACCGTGAAAACCGATCAGCTTCGTCAGCCGCCCCTTGACCGTTTCGCCGTCCGCCTTGGCCAGCATGACATTGTCGCCTTTCTTCAGCGTTCCGTTGAAAATACGCGCAATCCCGATCTTGCCGACATAGTTGTCGTAATCGAGTGTAAAGACCTGCGCCTGCGCCGGGTTGTCCGCATCACCCTCGGGCTGCGGAATGTCACCCACGATCGCTTCGAACAGGCACTCGAAATTACCGTCCTCGTCGCTCATGTCCATCTTGGCGATGCCGTCACGCGCTGCGGCGTAAACGATTGGAAACTCCAGCTGCTCCTCGCTCGCTTCCATCGCCACAAAGAGGTCGAATACTTCATCGACGACACGATCCGGCTCGGCGGCGGGTTTGTCGATTTTATTGATAACGACAATAGGCTTTTTCCCTAGTGCAATCATCTTCTTGACGACAAATTTTGTCTGCGGCATAACCCCCTCGTAGGCATCGACGAGCAGCAGTACGCCGTCGACCATCTTGAGCACCCGCTCGACCTCGCCACCGAAATCGGCGTGGCCAGGGGTGTCGATGATATTGATCTTGTGATCTTTGTAGCGAATCGCCGTATTCTTGGAGAGGATGGTGATCCCGCGCTCTTTTTCAAGCGCATTGGAGTCCATCGCACGCTCATCGACATGCTCATGGGACGTAAACGTTCCCGACTGGCTTAGCAGACCGTCGACAAGCGTCGTCTTGCCGTGGTCGACGTGCGCGATAACGGCGATGTTTCTGATGTTTTGCAAAGGGGGTCCTTCAAAGGCGTCGTCAAACCGCACGCCTAAATTTTTTCGCGATTATATCGAAAACAGGATAATGATTTGTTCAACACATTTTGCCAATTCATGCACACATACATCTCCAGCATGATGCTACCGGATGAAAATATGCCATTTTCTTAAGAGTACCCGAGCTTTGGACTGTTTTTTTGTAATTTATTAGATATCTTTATGCGTATTTTTATGCTTTT
>JANTHE010000176.1 GCA_024762585.1 Sulfuricurvum sp.
GCGCCAGGTCGTACGCCCGCCTTCCGTTGATACGCTTGGCGCTGAAGATAGGCGGATGGTAGTGCTGCTCGCCTTTTAGCGATTTCACGGCAGCCTCGACTGCCGCCTCCTCAAGCGGCACCACATCGTCAATGCGCTTCACCCCTTCGATATCGAGCGTCTCGGAGTGCGCTCCCAGCCACAACGTCGTGCGGTAAGTTTTGGGCGTCTTGTCCAGAAAACGGAACAAGGAGGTGTACTTTCCGAACGCCACGATGAGCACCCCTTTGGCAAAAGGGTCCAGCGTACCGGAATAACCGGCTTTTTTCACGCCGTATTTTCGTTTGAGCTGTCGCAGGAACTGATTTGAGCTCAGCCCTGAAGGCTTGTACGCTACAAAAAGCCGATGCATACGTCTCCTACAAGCGTTCAACGAACGATGCAAGGATTTCGCGCTTGTTTCCGCCGAAATTGATGTTGAGCTTGAACTCGCGTCCGGCTTTGCTGACGCCCACGACGCGTCCGGCACCAAAAATCTTGTGGCGCACGAGGTCGCCTTTTTTGAACGCCGTATTCTTCTCTACCTTCAATGAGCTTTCGCACAGTCCCGCTTCCCCGAAGAAACGGCTCTTCTCGAGCTCCGTCCGTCGCCCTTTATAGTAGCGGCTGCGCACATGCGAGAGCGTCAGCGTATCTTTGGCCCGGGTGAACGAAACATATCCGAGCCGCCGCTCCTCTTCGAGATCGCTGCCGTCGCCGACCAGCGGCAAAAAGCCCTCTTCCAAGCCAATGATGAACAGGTGCTCGAATTCCAGCCCCTTTGAGGCATGAATACTCATAATATAAATGCTTTCGCCCTCCACCTGGTCCTGCTCGCTTTGCAGCGAGACCTCGTTCAAGAAGGCATCCAGCGTTGTTTCGGGGTTTTGTTTGATGTAATCACGGAACAGCCCGAAAAATTCGTCAATATTCTGTACCCGCTCCAAGCCATCAGGCATCGCTTCGTAGAAAGCCTTGATCTTGAAAATCTCGTCGATCCGCTCGGCAAAGGTATAGAGCGATTCGTTCGCAATGGTCTGCATCTGTTCGAGTTCTTTAATGAACTGCTTGAGCGTCGCTGCATTCTTTTTACGGACAAGCGCTTCGAGTTCGGCGGTCGTACTCAGGCGAATCAGGTCATAGATGGAACGCTCCTGCGCCATGGCCGCCAGCTCCAGTTTATCGATGGATGCCTTGCCGATGCCGCGCTTAGGCTTGTTGATGATCCGCTTCATGGAGAAGTTGTCGTGGTGGTTCGTAATGACACGCAGGTAGCTGATGATGTCTTTGATCTCGGCACGGTCATAGAATCGAAGCCCCCCGACGAGCTTGTAAGGGATGCCTCCGCGGGCCAGTCCCTCTTCGAGCGAGCGGCTCAGGGCATTGATGCGGTACAGTACGGCAATCTCATTCGGCCGTACTCCCTGCTCTATGAGCTGTTTTATCTGCTTGGCGATTTTTCCCGCTTCTTCGTTTTCATCGTTCGAAGCGAGCGTTTTCACCGCCTCCCCCTCGCCGCGGGTCGGCAGCAGCTTTTTGCCCAGCCGGGAACGGTTATGCTCGATCAGGGCATTGGCCACACTCAGAATAGGCGTCTTCGAACGGTAGTTATGCTCCAGTTTCACAACGGTCGCCGCCTTGAAATCCTGATCGAACTCCAAAATGTTGCGCACGTGTGCACCCCTCCAGCCGTAGATGCTCTGATCGTCGTCCCCAACGACACAAATATTCTCATGCGACGAACAGAGCTTCTGTACGAGCTTGAACTGCAATTCGTTCGTATCCTGGTATTCGTCGATCATAATGTACTGATACCGCCGGCTGGTCTCATCCGCCAGCTCCGGGTGCTCGTCGAGCAGTTTGTAGGTCAACGAGATCAGATCGTCAAAATCGACCAGATTGTTCTCGACAAGATAGTGCTCATACTCCGCATACACTTTGGCGATCTGCTGGTAATTCTTGAGCTCCGCCTGTTCAAAGGCCTCTTCCGGCGTCATCAGCGAATTTTTGTAGCGCGAAATCTCGCTCGCGACCAAAGGAAGCGGCAGATCTCCGTTGATCTTTTTCAAGATGCGCTTCTTGTCCTCCGTGTCGATGACCACAAAGTTGTTCTCGCGTCCGAGACGATGAATATGAAACTTCAAAAACAGCAGGCCAAACTTATGAAACGTGCACAGCAGCGGCGGATAGCTCTGGGTTTCAATCATCGCCAACGCGCGCTCGCGCATCTCTCTGGCCGCTTTGTTTGTAAAGGTCAGTGTAAGTGTGTTTGAAGCGGGTACGCCGACGACATCGAGCAGATAGGCCAGCCGGGAAGTGATTGTAGTGGTCTTTCCGCTTCCTGCCCCGGCCAGAATCAACAATGGACCATCGATCATTTTAACCGCATTTGCCTGCGTCTCGTTCAAGTGCTTGAAGATATGTTCCATTTTCACATCGTTTATCTTTAGATTAATCTATTATAGCAATTGTTTTTTAAGGTTGTGTTTTTGGTGACACTTTTTTACAAACTTTATCGATAAATTATAAAAAAAGTAATCAAATGTAATTTGGTTAATAAAAAACACTATCATTGCTTGTTATAATTCTGATGTATATAATTTATAGGGTCGTTGTGTATGATGTTGCACCATGCATAATACTGCGTGATACGACCCCGATTGCAAGGATAAGAATATGTTAAAAGACTTTGCCAAACTGCAAACCTTTTTAACCGTCGTCAAGGAGAAAAGCTTTTCCAAAGCCTCTGCCAAACTCGGTATTTCACAGCCAGCGGTAACGCAGCAGATCAAGTTCATAGAAGAGTACCTCGACACCCGTGTCGTCGAGCGAAAAAAGAATGGCATCAAGCTAACCAAAGAGGGTGAAGACCTTTATCGTATCGCCGTCAAACTTGAAAAGTCGATCAATAACAGCCAAAAAGAGCTGCTCAAGATCATCAATAAAGAGTTTACTTTTATTCTGGGTGCTTCCTATGCCATCGGCAACTATGTCATCCCGGCGTATCTCGGCGCCATCAAGGAGAAAATTCATAACGAAGTCTATATGCATGTCGGGCTCTCCAACGAAGTCATTGATGAGCTCGAAGACAAAAAGATCGACATTGCCCTGATTGAATCGCCGGTCTTTCGCGACGGCATCATCTACCGTGAATGGATGGAAGACGAACTGGTGCTCTTTTCCAATCAACCGTTGCCCAAATTCCTGAAAAAAGAGGATTTCTTCAATTTCGACTGGGTCTGCCGCGACGAGAACTCCCATACGCGCAAACTCGTCTCCGAAGCCTTTGACGATCTTGAGATAGACTGTTCTCAATTTAATATTATCGGCGTTGTGCAATCGCCGACTGCAGTCAAAGAGACGATCATGCGTTCGCCCAAAGAGACTGAGCGTCCTGTCGTCTCGGTCATTTCCCGGCACGTCATCGAGGATGAAATCGCCGAAGGAAAACTGCATGAAGCACGCATGCGCAACTTCCGCGTGCACCGAAAATTCTACATCGCCTACTCCAAAGAGCGCAAGCATGACGCCTTTGTCAATAATGTCGTCGATTTTCTGCTGACGATGCGAATGTAA
>JANTHE010000177.1 GCA_024762585.1 Sulfuricurvum sp.
CACCTTCTTCACTGTCTAGGTGGTACTTTCTTCTGTCATTTCTGTTATCAAGCTCGAAATTGACATAAAAAGAGACCCTGCAGCCTTCAAGGGGTTTGCACTGCATATAGATGCTGCCATGCATCGCATGAATAATATCTCTTGCATGCTGCAATCCATGCCCGTCGATCCCGAATGCCTTTGCCGGATCATCGCTGTTTAACATCGGTCTCAGTACGCCATTCACCAGTGACTGTTCCATGCCGACACCGAAATCCGTTACTACAAAATGAATTTCATTTCTTTCATCATTCTTTTCGTTACGACGAATTTCGACGGAAATATCATGTCTTCCCTCCGTGAAATCTATACCATTTCCTATGACTTCAACCAATGCGTTCGAGAGCTTATAACGATCTCCAAGCATTCTCGAAGGGACATTTTTATTTAGCCTGTAGATGATTGATATTCGCTTGCTTCGGGCATCATGCATTAAAATATTTGCGACATCTTTCAAAACGTCATTCACATTAAAATACCCTCTGTTTAAACGTATTTCCGGCAGTTCAGTATTCGCTTGCTTTTTCTCCATTTTCTTTGCTTTGAATACTTTTGAAAATAACGACATCTGATTTTCCCCTCTTAAGAAGCGAAACCGCTTCTAAATCTTTCCTTCTTGATTACGATCTGTTTTTGCTTCTCTTTTCGCTGCACATCTTTTTCGACAAAAATCTTCTTGCGTGTGACCGGGTCCATCTCCGTATAATACATCACAGATGACCAGGTTCCCGGAGTCGGAGTAAAAACCTGAGCCTGTTCGGGATTCATCTTGAGCTCTTCTGACGTGAAACGTTTAAGTTCATGCATATCACTCTCGGTACAGCCCGGATGCGCCGCGATAAGGTAATAGGTCAAAAACTGCTTCTTTCCTTCTTCTCGGTTGAGTTTATCATAAAGCTTTTTAAAGTCGATCAGTGTCTGTTTCCCCGGTTTTCCCATGAGGTCGAGTACATGCTGCTGCGTATGTTCCGGTGCGACTTTCATCTGTCCGGAGATATGGTGTTTCACCAGCTCCTTAAGATAACCGTATCCCTTTTTTTTATCCTCGTTAATCAGATCATACCGAATTCCGGAAGCCACAAACGCTTTTTTTATTCCGGGTACGGCACGCACCTGACGCAAAAGATTGATATTTCGCGTATGATCTACTTTCATGGAGGAGCACAGATGCCGCGAATCCACACAGCGCTGGTGATCACAGGTGCCGAGCTTGAGCTTTTTGCTGCACTCGTAACCGTACATATTTGCGGTAGGACCGCCGACATCGGAAATAATGCCTTTGAAATCGCTGTACGACGTAAATGCCTTGGCTTCACCGACAATCGACGATTCCGAACGGGTTCGGATGGTACGCCCCTGATGCACGCCGATAGCGCAAAAATTGCATTCGCCCCAGCAGCCCTGATGCGTCATAATAGAAAACTTGATCGTCTCCAGACACTTCACTTTCCCTTCTGCTTTATGATAAGGGTGAAGCTCCCGGGTAAACGGTAGGGCGGAAAGTCCGTCCATCTCCGGTTCACTCAGATAATCGCACGGTGGGTTCTGGATAAGATAGCGGCCGTCCACCTCTTCGCACAGCCCTTTTGCAGATATAGGATCGTTGTTGTCGTAAAAGTGCTGAAACATATCGATATAGCGCTCTTTGTTCTTTAGGCACTCCGCATGCGACGGCAACTGGATATACTCTTCGACCGCTGTTTTTGATATATGACACACTCCGCGTACTCCATCAGGACCGCGTCCTTCATCTAACGCATGCACCAGATCCAGCAAAGCGATCTCACCCATCCCATAGATCAGGTAATCCGCTTTGGCGTCGAAGAGGATCGGTTTGCGCAGTTTGTTGTTCCAGTAGTCGTAATGTGTAATACGCCGCAGGCTCGCCTCGATGCCACCGAGCACGATGGGGACCGTCTGCTTGAAATTGCGACGAATCAGATTCGTATAAACCAGTGTCGCCCGGTCCGGACGCTTGGTGTTTCTGCCGCCGGGGGTATAGTCGTCGCTGTTACGGAACTTTTTCGTGGCCGTATAGTTGGAGACCATTGAATCGACGCTGCCGCCGCTCACCCCCCAAAACAGCCTTGGCTCACCCAGACGTGCAATATCGTTTGCACTCTGGACATCAGGCTGTCCGATAATGCCGACCCGATACCCTTCACGTTCGAGAATACGTCCCACCATCGCTACCCCGATAAATGGCGAATCAATATAGGCATCTCCGCTGACGAGAATGACATCGAGCTGCTCCCAGCCCCTTCGCACCATCTCCTCTTTTGTCGTGACTAAAAAATCACTTGCGGTAAAATTATTGAATATCTTGTGCCTTTGATGCTTCAATGAAGTCCTTGTGGTAAATGGTATCTTCGTCAACTCTCTGCGCTCCGTCCAGGTTCTGAAGCTGCCAAAAATAAACTCTTATTTATTTAAAGTTACAATAGTAGCACAAGAGTTGTTTATAAGCGAGGCAAAGATGGAGCAAACGCAAGGTGGAATGGAACTAAACGATGAAATCATAGAGCATATGATGCATCCAAAAAACTACGGAAAACTGGAGAATCCAAGCGGGGTCGGGATCGGGTATGATGGAACAAGCGGTGAATATGTCATTCTCTATCTCGCTACTGACGGTAATGATATTGTCAATATCGCTTATGCCACCAACGGGTGTCAGGATACGGTTATTCTGGGTTCTGTCTTTACAGAAATGGTCAAAGGGGCCACTATCGATGAAGCGCGCAAGATCACTGCGGAGATGGAATCGAAACTTGCTGCTGCCCCTCAAAAGCAGCAAGCCTGTGCGGAACTGGTACTCTCAGCCTTTATTGCTGCTCTTATTAACCGGGAAAATCGCATAGAAGGCAGTGATCAGGAGTTGCACAAAATTGAAATAGAGCGCACCTGTAACATCGAAGAGGAGGCAAAGAATTGACATCTGAAATATTTCAGTTAAAACATGAACTTTGGTTGCAGACCCTGTTTGCATCTTTTGCAATTGAAGACCCGAAAATCAAAGACGAGCTTTATGATTTTGCACTGATAGAATTCCGTCACCTGCGCTGGATAGCGCGGGAACTTTTTTCGAAAGGAAAGGATTATAGCTACGATCGCTCGAGACTTTTATATAAAAGTGACAGTACGTTCGAACCGCTTCACTTACTGATCACCGAAATCAAAAAGACGATGGAACTCTACCCTGCCACGGCACTCTCTGCCAGAATGATCACGGACGAGCACTATCTCATCTCCCGGCTCGCGAGCATTCTGGAAAACCCGGACAACAACAAAGCCGTTACGGCGTTCAACATGCACCGGACTTTGCCAGGAAAAACGCTGGACCAAATCCAACTTGATGCCATGACACTGTTTTTGTTCGAAGAGTCATACAAAGAATATGAACTGATCCTCGTCTATGCCTATATGCAGAACAAAAGCAGCAATATCACCGAGCACGACATCTACCAAGATCTTATCGACGAGTCGCAATTTCATCTAAAGTCGTTCGGAAATCTGATGGCGAAAATGGGTATTCTCGCTCTG
>JANTHE010000178.1 GCA_024762585.1 Sulfuricurvum sp.
AGGCGTCGTGCTCGGCGTGAAACAGCGGAGGCACGAACGCCCCGCGGTTGAGCTGCACCAGCCGCTTGCCGCGTGCGGGTTTGGCATCGAAGATGAATGGGTCGCCCCGTCCGCCGACGATCAGTGGCTTTCCGACCAGCGCCGGATTCCTCACCCGTTCGGCAGAAGCAAAAAAACTGTCAAGGTCAAGATGCAATATCATAATTGCAATAGTATGACTATTTGACTGATTTTTATATTTATATTTCAAAATGAAATAAACTTGCAGGTATGAAACGCTATCTGGAAAGCCAAGAGATCAAAACACTGTTTTTTCGCGCCTACTTTTTTTACGGCAGGAGCAAATACGGCAGCGCCGAACGCGGCGATATCCGTCTGGCCCGCATCGCCGCTTGCAGCAGTGTCATGCAGCTGTGCCGCGCGTTGCCGATGGAGAAGGAGCGCATCCCGGTCAAAGAGGTGGAAGCGGGATTCGGGCAACTGCGGCGGCAGGTGGAACGCCTCGGTGACGGCACCTTCAAACGCACCTGCCTCGAGACGCTGACAGCCCTATCATCTTCCATTCTCCATCCTCAATCCTCCATCGATTAAAACATCCCCATCATCGACGTCCGTCCGAACTTCTGTACCAGCATCGGCGCCGTGGCGCCCCGGTCGTTGGCAATCGACGTATCGGCTCCCGCGTCCAGCAGCATTTTGCACAGTTCGGGCTTGTCGTCCATGATGCTCTCCATCAGCGGCGTCCAGCCCACACCGTCTTTTTTATCGATGTCCGCGCCGTGCTCGATCAGGTACTGCACCATATCGCGGCGGTCGCGCCGGATGGCGATGTGCAGCGGTGTCCAGCCGTATTTGTTCTGCAGATTGATATTACCGCCGTTTTCGAAGACCGCTTTGAAAGCTTCAAGATCGTCGACATAAACGATGTCTTCGAGCAGCTCGAACAGTCCGCCTTCGGGGTGGGTGGCGTAATCGAGAATACGCTCCTCTATCTGCGGGTCCATTTTGTCTAAAACTTCCAATTTGTGATCGTCCATACGCTTAGTCCTTATCTTTTTCGTAAATCTTAGCGAAAAAATTTTCAATTTTATAACCATACGGCGATGCCTTCATGTTATAATCACCCATATCGTGATTGAACGAAAGGGGTTGTTATGCGCATCGTCATCGTCGGGGGCGGTATCGCGGCCGCCTATCTGGCCAATGCCATCAAAGCACGCTCATCCGCGGACGAAGTGCTTATTGTCACCAAAGAATCCCACCCGCCATACGATCGTATTCACCTCTGCGCGCTCATCAGCGGCAGCGCGGACATCGACGAGATCGCCCTGCCCCTTCCCCAAGACGTCCGCGTGGAGACGAATGCCGAAGTCACCGGGGTTGATCCCGCCGCCAAACGTGTTTTTACAGCTTCCGCCGCTTACGCTTACGATAAACTCATTATCGCCACGGGCTCTTCACCCCGTACCCTTTTTGACATCAGCGCTATCACAAATGCCGCCACGTTCCGCAGCGCCGACGACAGCGAATGCATCGCGCACCATACCGCGGGCAGAAACGTCGTCATTCTTGGCGCGGGGCCCATCGGGCTCGAACTGCTCGACACCCTGACGCGGTTGAAAGGCCCAAAAAAGATCTACCTCGTATCGCGCGGCGCGCACCTGTACGACAAGGCCCTGACCCCATCGGCCACGGCGCTGATGAAACAGATCTACGAAGCGTCCGATCCCCGGGTGGAGATCCTGCTCGAGGAGGAGATTACAGACAAGGTCATCGAAGCGGGAGAGATCAGGCGGGTCGTGATGAAATCACGCTCCATCGACAACCCTTTCGTCATCTTCGGAGTCGGCATCACTCCCGCGACCGGTCCGGCCAAAGGTGTGCTCGACGTCGACCGGGGCATCCTCGTGGACGCACATATGCGCACGTCCGATCCCGACATCTATGCCGTGGGCGAATGCGCCCAGATGCAAAACGGTTACATTGCGGGACGGGTCAAAGAGTGCACACTGCAGGCCGATGCCGCCGTGGCGTCGATCCTGGGCAAAGAGGACGAGGGATTCTGCGAATTTGTTACGATCGACGGTCTCAAAGTCGGTTCGTTCCTGCTGGCCGATGTCACCTCCACGGCGTACCGCCCCAAAGATGCGCGTAACGAAGAGATTGTCATCGCCTCCAGAGCCGACAAACGGATCGATCAGTACATCACGAACGACGAGAGGCTTGTGCGCTTTATCGGCATCAACACCAACATCGACGTCATGGCCCTCAAGCAGATGATGGAGCAGGAGAAGAGGGTCGATCCCGCCTTTTTTTACAGCAGCAGGCTCATCAGCGAACGCGGCAGGCTGATCTGCAGCTGCGCCAGCGCTTACGAACAAGATCTTGTAACATTAATCAAGGAGCACTGCATCGAACGTTTCGCTGAGCTTAAGCCGCTGAGTGAAGCAGGCCGGGTTTGCGGCCGCTGTAAACAAGATGTCGTGCAACTCATCGCCGATACCCCGGTCGACCCCAAAGAAGCAGCCCGCCTTAAAGCCGAACGCGAAGCGGCTGCCAAAGCCGAGGAGATGGCCCGGGTGCAGCGCCGTATCGACAAGTTCAATAAGCTGCACCCCGCCAACCGCATCGAGAGCGAGAACCTCCAAGAAGCGCTGAGGGCGTTCGACCTGAACAGCGAGTTCAACCGCTGGGTCTCCATGGTCACGGCCAACATGCGGCTGCACCCCGAGTACGAACCGCTGGTGGGGCAAAGCATTGAGCAGCTCAATAAAATCCCCATCATCTGGCTGGAACTGGCAGACTGCAGCGGCAACTCCGAGGGGTTCATCAAGTCCGCACACCCCAAGGTGGACGACCTCATCCTGCGCTACATCTCGCTGGATTATCACGAGCTGCTGATGGCGGGCGCCGGGGAGCAGTCCGAACACGCCTTGCAGAGCATCATCGAACAGGACAAGGGGCGCTACATTCTCATGGTCGAGGGGGCGATCCCGCTGGGGCTGGAGGGCAAATACCTGCGCATCGGCCCCAAAGGGGAAACGGGCCTGGAACTGCTCAAGCGTACGGCCGAACATGCGGCGGCCGTCTTTTCCATAGGTTCATGCGCCTATGACGGGGGCGTCGTGGCCGCGCATCCCAACCCTACGGGTGCCGTCGGAGTCGCCGAAGCGCTCGGGCGCGACGACATCATCAACCTGCCCGGCTGCCCGGTCAACCCCGTCAACATTGTCGGCACCCTGCTGCACTACATCATGTTCGACGAACTGCCGAAACTTGACGACAAGCACCGTCCCGAGTGGGCCTACGGCATGCGTATTCACGACAACTGCGAACGCCGCGGCCACTACGATATGGACGAATTCGTGCTCGAATGGGGCGACGAAGGAGCCAAAAAAGGGTGGTGCCTCTTCAAAATGGGTTGCAAAGGGCCTTATGCCGACCTCAACTGCTCACTCGTGAAATTCAACGAAGGGACGAGCTGGCCGGTACAGGCGGGTCACGGCTGCTTCGCCTGTGGTGAGGGCAAGATCGCCTTCGACCATTATGCGAACAACCGACCGCTCGAA
>JANTHE010000179.1 GCA_024762585.1 Sulfuricurvum sp.
GAAGAGTATGACACCGTCAGCAAGGTCGACCGCGTCGAGATGCCGTACGATTTCATCCATATCGTCGCACCGATGAGCCCGCCGGACGCCGTCGTCAACTCGCCGCTGGGATGGGAAAAAGGGAGTGCGAAGGGATGGCTCGAGGTTGATCGCAATACCCTGCAGCACCGCCGTTACCCGAATGTCTTCGGCATCGGGGACGTCTGCGGCATCCCGATGGGCAAGACCGGCGGCTCGGCGCGTCACCACGGCCCGGTCGTTCAGGACAACCTGCTTTCCATTATGCAGGGCAAGGAGCCCAAAGCCACATTTGACGGCTACACCGTCTGTCCGCTCAAGACGCAGTACGGCGAGATCATCATGGCCGAGTTCAACTACGACGGCCTCGCTCCGACGATTCCTTTCCTCGCACCTGAAAAACCGCGCTGGATGTGGTGGGCGTTTGACCTTTACATGCTCAAACCGATGTACTGGTACCTGATGCTAAGGGGGCTAATGTAGGCCCTCGCTCTCCCGCATCAAAAAAAGTTAATGATAGTTGATGTATAATGGGTCATGAGTAACAAAAATGTTGTGGCCAAAAAACAGTTTGGTCAGAATTTTTTGAAAGATCAGAGCGTTTTGCGCAAAATTATCGAAGCGATGCCCCACAGCGACCGCAAGGTGGCGGAGATCGGGCCTGGCTTAGGTGATTTAACTAAATTTTTAGTTGATGTCAAAAGTGTCGAAGCTTTTGAGGTCGATACCGATCTATGCAAGCACCTGAATGAAATTTTTACTGACGAGATCACGACCGGTCGACTGTCGCTGCACTGCGGAGACGTGTTGGAACACTGGAAGAGTGAGCTGTTGGATGAAGCGTATGAACTGGTGGCGAATCTGCCCTATTACATCGCGACGAACATCATCCTCAAAGCCCTCGCCGATCCGCAGTGTGAATTTCTGCTTGTCATGGTTCAGCGTGAAGTGGCGGAGAAGTTCTCCGCATCACCTGGAGAGAAACCGTTTGGGTCGCTCAGTGTGATCGCCCAGAGCGTGGCAGAGGTCAGCATCCTCGTGCAGGTCCCGCCCGAAGCGTTTACGCCGCCGCCCAAAGTCGATTCTGCCGTCCTGCTCATGAAAAAAACGGCGAATCGTCTGCCTGGCGCGTTTGAACAGATGCTTAAAACCGCATTTGCCCAACCGCGAAAAACGTTGGCGAAAAATCTCTCCGCACGCTACGGTAAAGATGAAGTCCTGTCCGCACTATCCTCTCGCGGATACCCGGCTTCTATCCGGCCTCACCAGGTTTCGACAGCTGACTATCACCAACTCTATTCACAATTACATTAACGCAGCGTCCCCTGGGGCGCTTTGCAAGGAGTTAGGATGACAGAAGAAACACAAACACCGGTGGCGGAAGCCAAGAAAGATACCAGCGCCAAACCTGCCGAGAGCAAAGAGGGCGGACAGCGTCGCCGCCGCCCGTCTAACCGAAACCGCAACCGCCAAAAGCCCAAAGAGGGCGAGGCGAAAAAAGAGGGTGAAGGCCAGAACCGAAATCGTAATAACCGCAGCGGCGGAAACCGGGGTGACAACCGCGGTAAAAGCGGCGGGCGTTCCGGCGGAAACCGTAATCGCCGCCGTAATGCGCCGGCACCGACCGAGCAGTCGTTGCTCGAAAACGCGCGTAAAAACGAAGCGGCGCAAAAAGAGCGCATCAGCCCGTACCTGAAAATCGATAACGAGGTCAAAGCCAAAGTGCGCATTACGCCGCTGGGCGGCCTGGGCGAGATTGGCGGGAACATGATGGTCATGGAGACCGACAATGAAGCGATCCTGATCGACGTGGGAATGAGTTTTCCGGACGAAGAGATGCACGGCGTCGATATTCTGGTCCCCGATTTTACGTATGTCCGTGAAATCAAGAACAAGATCGTCGCCGTGATCATCACCCACGCACACGAGGACCACATCGGCGCGGTTCCGTACCTTTTCAAAGAGATGCAGTTTCCGATTTATGGTACGGCGCTGCCGCTGGCGATGATCGGCAACAAGTTCGACGAGCACCATCTTAAAGAGTTCCGCCGCTATTTCCGCCCAATCGAAAAGCGTACGGTCTACGACATTGGAAATGATTTCAAGATCGAATGGATGCATATGACGCACTCAATTATCGATGCTTCTTCCGTCGCCGTCACGACCGAGGCAGGCACGGTCATTCATACAGGTGACTTCAAAATCGACCATACGCCGATCGACGGTTTCCCGACCGATATTCATCGTCTGGCTGATTATGGACAAAAGGGCGTTCTTGCCCTGCTTTCAGACTCGACGAACTCATATAATAAAGAAGTGACGCCGAGCGAACTCTCCGTGGCGCCGGCACTGGACCGTGTCTTTTCGAAAACGAAAGGGCGCATTATTCTGTCCACGTTCAGTTCGAACATTCACCGGGTATTCCAGGCGATCCAGGCCGGAATCAAATACGGCAGAAAAATCTGCGTTATCGGCCGATCCATGGAACGCAACCTGGAAGTCGCGATGCAGTACGAGTACATCAAACTGCCCAAAAATATTTTCGTGGACGCGGACGATGTCAGTCGAATGAATGACAAGGATGTCTTGATCATCACGACAGGATCACAAGGGGAGCCGAACTCGGCACTGTTCAGAACGGCGATCGGCGAGCACCGTCATATCAAGATCAAGCCGGGCGATCTGATTATTCTCTCTTCACGGGCAATCCCGGGGAACGAAGGATCGATTTCGCAGATGCTCAATCACCTTGAACGTGCCGGAGCAAAAGTGGCGCGCGACCGCGACCTGCACGTTTCCGGACATGGCAGTGCGGAAGAGCAGAAGCTGATGTTGCGACTGGTACAGCCTAAATTCTTCCTGCCGATTCACGGTGAGTATAATCACGTGATGCGTCATAAAGAGACCGGTATGCAGTGCGGGGTGCCTGAGCGCAATATTTATCTGATGAGTGATGGCGAAACTGTCGAGATCGCTCCGAAGTACATGCGCAAGGTCAAATCGGTCAAATCCGGCAAGACCTATATTGACAACCAGAGCAACAACCTGATCGAGGATGATATCGTCATCGATCGTCAGAAAATGGCGACAGAAGGGCTGGTCATGATCGTGGCTCAGGTCAGCGGTGCCGATTCACATCTGATCTCGCGACCGAAAGTCACCAGCTACGGTTTGGTGCCCGACAAGCAGGACAAAGCCTTTGCCCAGGAGATGGAAGACGTGCTCGAACATTTCCTCACCAACCTCAAGCCGGGCATCATCGAAAACCCAAAAGCGATGGAAAACGACCTGCGCCAGGTTGTCAGAAAGCACATCTATCGCAAAATGAAAAAATACCCCCTCATTACCCCGACGATCTTTGTCATGTAAGGGACCGCTTTCGGCGGCCCATCGACCATAAATATAAAAATTTACTCTTATATAGTTTTCTATATAAGAGTAAAACGCTTAAGCTTTTTCAGAGGGTTCCGATACGCGAAAGTACCGGAAAGTATATTGCGGAATCAGTTCCCGCGGGAACCGGGTTTTATGGCTTCGCTG
>JANTHE010000180.1 GCA_024762585.1 Sulfuricurvum sp.
CCCATGGTGTCGACGATCGCCGTGTTTTTCTCCTTGTCGATTTTTACGACTTTCGAAGGGATGGAAAGGCACATGTCAGCTCCTCATCTTGCGCTTGAATTCGATCCACTCGATCACCCGCCGGACGCTCGCGTCGTCTTTGATATTGACTTCAAGTATGTCGACTCCCGGTTTGATCTTTCTGGCTTCGGCCTTTTCATGTTCGAGGTCGTAGTCGAAATAAGGCAGCAGGTCGGTTTTGGTGATGAGCACCAGGTCCGCCTGCCGGAACATCACGGGGTACTTCTCGATCTTGTCGCTGCCTTCGGGCACGGAGACGAGCACGATGTTCAGATGCGACCCGACATCGTAACTGGCCGGACAGACAAGGTTGCCGACATTTTCGATAAAACAGACATCGATCTCGGAAAGCGGCATATCGTGCAGTCCTTTGTGTACCATGAACGCATCGAGATGACAGGCGCTGCCGGTCTGGATCTGATACGCGGGAATCCCCTTGGCCTTGATGCGGTCGGCATCGCGGCTGGTCTCGAGATCGCCCTCGATGACGCCGAAACGAAAATCAGCCAGTTCCGCCATCCGCTCTATCAACGTCGTCTTGCCGCTGCCCGGACTGCTCATCAGGTTAATGGCAAGCACCCCGTGGTTGTCGAAATGCGCACGGTTGTGGCCCGCCTCGTGATCGTTTTTGTCCAGAATCTTCGTGATGACGTCAATCGTCTTCTTGTCGTTGAGCTGCGGATTGTGATGCAGCGTCTCGTGTGCCATCTGGTGGGTATGCGAATGGTCATGATCGTGATGATGTTCGTGGTCCGTAATGGAACAGCCGCAATCTTTACACATTATATATTTCCTTCTGGTGTATTTAAAAAAACATCTGTGTGCCGACAAGCACAGATACAGTCCCGGCAACGGCAAAGGCCCTTCGGACGTTTGCGACGCTTGAGAGCAGGTGCCGATTGACGGAGAGGATGAGCCCGCCGAACCCGACGAACACGACCGACACACCGGCGACGAAGGCCATCACCATCAGCGGGCTGACCTCGGAGCCGTGCAGCATGCCCAGCGTTACCAGCATCCCCCGAACGCCGCCCATGCCCATCAGCGCGCCCATGGTCCAGGCGGATGCCGGAACGGAGCCTCCCTCATGCGAGTGCTTTCCGAAATAGATATGCACATGTTCTCTGTTTTCATGCACGTGACGATCGAGACGAATGCGGTCCGTCGCCACCATGAAAAGCAGGTAGAGCCCCATGGCGATGATCACGCTTGACGAGATGAGATCACCATAATCCGTAATCGTTTCGGGTAGGGCATAGGTCTGCAGCACTTTGGCGAAGATGAAAAGCATCAGCCCGTGCCCGAAAGCGAACATAACGGTGATCAGCATCGTCCTTTTCATCGACTTTCCGATGGAGAAGTCGGCAATGGCCGTGAGGTGGTCGGGGCCGAACGCGTGCAAAATGCCGTACCAGAAAATTAAGAGATATCCGAGTTCCATGTGAATTACCATTCAGTTTTAGAAAAATTATAGTGTCGTCCATGTAAAATGCAGTTGAAAAGAGTCCGATCCTATATATTTTTCGGACTAAAAGGCATCCCATGCGTCTTTGCCCCTATTGCCACGCTCCGCTATATGCACTTGCAGACGGTATGCGCAAATGCAGCCGCTGCAAAAAGAAGGTGAGTCCGAAAAAGGCCGCAAAAGTGCTGAACCTGATAACCGCATTCTGCCAAAACGCTACGGCAAGCGAAACCGCAAGGCAGCTGGGACTCTCTTACGTATCCGTTCAGCGCTACTTCATCGATTTTCGTCATCTGTGCGCGCAGATTTGCGATGACGAGTACGAAGCACGCCGCCATATCGCATGCGATTACGAAGAGTACCACTATCTGGAGCGCGCAAAACGCCACCGCAAGAACGCCGTATTCGACGCCCAGAACTTTCTGACGTTCGATTACGACGGGCATATCTACACCATCGTCATGCCCTCGCTGCACCAGTACCGGCAGCAGTTCATCGACGACGCGCTCGAACCGCTCTATCTGGCCGAATTCGAGAAGTTCAAACGCCAAAGCCGCCTGATCAAGCTCTCCTCGCATCACAACAACATCGTCCGCTTCTGGGAGTTTTTCGAAACGTCCATCGTCTGCTACAAAGGGATCGGCAACGAACGTTTCCCTCTGTTTCTAAAAGAGCTCGAATTCAAGTTCAACCACGTGCAGCCCGAGCAAACACGACTGCTAAAGGAGTATTATTACCGATGAATACCGCCAAAACCGCCCTGCTGGGCGTGGGAAATATTTTGGAATATGACGACGGCATCGCCGTCTACGCCGCCGCGTACCTCGAAGCGAACTACCGCTTCACGCCTGAAGTGAACATCATCAACGGCGGTGTCGAGGGGATCAACCTGCTTGATGTTTTCATCGAACACGATCGTGTCCTGATCCTCGACGCCATTGAGATCGAGGATGCGCCGGGCAGCATCTATCACATCCCCGCCGCCGAACTGACCGGCTACGGGCTCAACAGCGGCGGTGCACACGAAGTAGGCGTGTTGCAGTGCCTCGACATGCTCGAACTCATGGGACGGCCCCGGCCGGTGTCCAGCATGCTCGGCATTGTCCCTGCGCGCGTCGAGGTGCACATCGGACTCACCGAAACGCTCAACCTTGCGTTTGAGCGCTATATCGACACTGCACTGGCAATTTTGCAAAAAGAAGGAATAGCCGTCGAGGCTGTGGAAGCCCCCTGCACACTCCAAGAGGTCATCGAACGATTTGATTCGCCTAATAAAGATGATAGCACTCCGGGTGCGTCCAAAGCCGATCTATGATAGATCAGGCACTGGTGTAATGCAAGATATTTACGAATGCACTGTAAAATAGGCGTTATAAAAGGGGAAAGTGTGCGTTCACGTTTGATGGTATTGACACTTTTCCTTACCTTTGCACTGCAACCGGTTCCGTGGCTTCCAAGTGCACATGCCGCTGAATACAAAAGCAGTGCCGGCGGATACCCCGAAATGCTCCGCTCGATCGATATCGAACCCACTTTCATTAGCGATCCGCTCTTTACCTCCATTCGAAAACGCTATGCGCATAAGGAACAGCGCACCATCGACAACATCATGAAACGCGGCAGGCACTATCTACCGTTCATTATCGAGCAGTTGAGAGCGCGGCAGATGCCTGCCGTACTGGCTTACCTTGCGATGACCGAGTCGCACTTCAACCCCCAGGCCGTCTCACCGCGGCACGCACGCGGTCTTTGGCAGTTCATGGATGCCACGGCACGGCATTACGGGTTGGACATGGATCCGTATATAGATGAGCGTATGGACCCCTACCGCTCGACGCTTGCTGCACTCGATTATCTTCAAAGACTGCACAGCATGTTCGGCAAATGGTATCTGGCGATGCTGGCTTACAATTGCGGCGAAGGCACCCTCAAACAGGCGATCAAGCGTGCCGGAACGGACGAGCTGAGCGTATTGCTGAACAGCGATACCCCCTACCTCTCCAAAGAGAGCCGTTACTATGTACGCAAAACC
>JANTHE010000181.1 GCA_024762585.1 Sulfuricurvum sp.
GATGGGTGCACGCCCGGTGGCCAGTCTCAACGCCCTTCGGTTCGGCAGTGTGCAGGGAGAGGATGAAACGGCGCATCATCAGCGCTACCTGGTACGCGGTGTCGTCGAGGGCATCGGCGGTTACGGCAACTGCATGGGGGTGCCGACCATCGGCGGCGAGATCAGTTTCGACGAGTGCTACAACGGCAATATTCTCGTCAATGCTTTCAACCTCGGCGTAGCGAAAGCGGATGAAATCTTCTACGGCCGCGCGGAAGGCGTGGGTAACCCGGTCATCTACGTCGGTTCCAAAACTGGCCGCGACGGCCTGGGCGGCGCGGTGATGAGTTCGGACTCCTTTACCGAAGCGTCAAAGAGCCTGCGCCCGACGGTGCAGGTCGGCGACCCGTTCACCGAAAAACTGTTGCTCGAAGCGTGCCTTGAGCTGTTCAAGACCGATTACGTCATCGGCATCCAGGACATGGGCGCGGCGGGTCTGACATCGAGCTCGTTCGAGATGGCGGGACGTTCGGGTTCTGGCATGATCATGCACCTCGACAAGGTTCCGGCGCGCGAAGAGGGGATGATGCCCTACGAGTTCATGCTTTCCGAGTCGCAGGAGCGGATGCTGCTGTGTGCGAAAAAGGGAAGTGAACAGGCTATTATTGACATCTTTGAAAAGTGGGATCTCGATGCCGCCGTCGTCGGCGAAGTGACCGACACGGGCCGTATGGAGCTCTTCTGGCATGGAGAAAAGTGCGCGGATGTACCGGTAGACCCGGTCAGCGAAGAGGCGCCGGTTCTCGACCGCCCGACGGCGAAACCTGCCTATCTCGACGAAATCAAAAACGTTGCCATTGATGATTTTGAGACACCGTCAAACCAGGAAGCGTTCGAGAAGCTGATGGCATCGATGGAGGTCGTGGACAAGGCATGGGTCTACGAGCAGTACGATTCCATGGTGCAGACCAACACCGTCAAAAAAGGCGGAATGCTTGACGCTTCCGTCGTCCGCGTCAAAGAGAACGGCCGCGCGCTTGCGATGAGCTCGGACTGTAACGTCCGCTACTGCTTCGTCGACCCCAAAAACGGTGCGGCGGCGGCTGTGATCGAAGCAGGGAGAAATGTCGCCATGAGCGGCGCACGCCCGTTGGCGATCACCGACTGCCTCAACTATGGCAACCCGGAGAACCCGGAAGTGATGTGGCAGTTTGCCGAAGGGTGTCTGGGCATCAAGGAGGCGTGTGCCGAGCTGAACACCCCTGTCATCGGCGGCAATGTCTCGCTCTATAACGAGACGAACGGAGTCTCTGTTTTCCCGACCCCGGCCATTGCCACGGTCGGCGTCAACGACGATCAGAACAGAGTCCTGCTCTCTTCATTCCAGAAAGCGGGCAACCTGCTTTACATCGTGGGCGATACCAAGAGCGAATTCGGCGGCTCGCTCTATATGAAAGAGATCTGCGGCACGGTCGCGGGCGAGATGCCGGCCATTGACTATAAAAAAGAGCTTGCGCTCTGGGAACTGGTGATCGAAGCCAACAAAAAAGGGCTGCTCTCCTGCGCCAAAGACCTCAGCTCCGGCGGCGCGGCGGTCGCCCTTGGCAAGATGGCGGTGGTGAGCGGTCTGGGCTGTAACGTCATCATGAACGTCGAGAACGACCGCGACATATTCTCAGAGAGCATGGCCCGTGCTATCATCGAGGTTGCGCCGGAAAATGTCGAAGCGTTCGAAGCGATGGCGGCGGAACTTGAGTTTAATAACATCGGCACAGTAGGCGGCGAGCATTTCATGTGCAACGACGTCGCGATGCCGATGGCGAAACTCAAAGAGATCTACTTTAATACTTTCAAAAAGGTCGTCGAGCAGGATATCTGATCCCTCACCGGCAGTGACGGCACTGCCCAATCGTTTTTCCGCCATTTCTTCGTTACAATAAGCGTTATGAGAACGCTGATCATTACAATTATTCTTTCTTATCTATCCATAGTCAATCTTTATGCAGATTCAAAAACGGTACTGTTGACTTCTATCGCACGCGATGCAATTTTGGAGTCATTGACCAAAACCAAACGTATCAACAAAGAAGCGATGATAAAGCAATATCCGTTTTTGGCGCAACAGGGTGCGGTGTTCGTCACGCTGAACAAACAGCATCGGCTTCGCGGCTGCATCGGGTCGCTCAAGGCGTACCGCCCGCTGATCGACGATATCATGGCTAATGCCCGCGCCGCGGCGTTCGAGGATAACCGATTCTATCCGCTCAAGCTTGAGGAGATCGATGCTGTCGACATCGAGGTTTCCGTACTGACCCCGCCCAAGAAGATCACTTACCGAAGCGTTGAGGATCTAAAGCAAAAAGTGCATCCGCACACGGACGGTATCATTCTCAAAGCCGGAAGCCACCGTGCGACCTATCTGCCGCAGGTGTGGGAGCAGATGGCCGGTTTTGACGAGTTCTTCTCCTTTTTATGCCGCAAGGCCGGTTTGGACGCCAACTGCCTTGCGCTTCATCCCACGCTCTATCGCTATAGCGATAAGAAATACAGTGAAACAACGGTACGAAAGCGGCAAATGGCCAATGCGGGTACCTTTTACCCCAAGCAGTGTACGCAAACGCTGGACGTTCTTGCGGCTTTAGAAAAACGGGCGATGCGCACCATGCCGGAAATGAAAAAGATCAAAGCAATCGTCGTCCCGCACGCGGGGTATAAATTCAGCGGAATTACCGCAGATTTCGTGTATCGCCTGGCGGCGAAGAGCGGTGCAAGGCATATCGTTATTCTGGGCCCCAGCCATTTCGTCCGTTTCGACGGGGTCAGTAGCGTACCGGTTGATACTTTTGAAACGCCGTGCGGTCTGCTGCTAAATGACAAGCGGATGATTCTCAATCTGGAAAAACATTTCAAACTTGTGTATGCCCCGGAAGCGCATGCGGGAGAACACAGTACTGAGGTGCAATTGCCCTTTATTCATCGTTACCTTCCGCAGCGAAGCGTGACGGAGCTTATTTACGGTAACGTCGATAAAACAGCGCTTCAACAGATGGTACAGTGGCTGCTGAAGCAGCCGGATGTGCTGCTCATCGTCAGTACGGACCTCAGCCACTACTATTCGCAGAAAAAAGCGCATCGGCTCGACTTCGCATGCATAGATGCTTTGACAGACCTTTCAGTCAAAAAACTCGACAAGTGCGAAGCTTGCGGAAAATCTGGGCTCAGAGCGCTCGTTGAAGCCGCTGAAAACCTGGGACTGAAATCGGAACTGATCGATTATCGTACGAGCGCCGACGCGACAGGGGATACGTCGCGTGTCGTCGGCTATATGAGCGCGGTGGTTTATCAATAGATGCATGGTGTTTTCACATTATTATAATTACTGATGTACAAAATTTTTTTTGTAAAAGCGATTTAAAGATAATAGAATTAATATTTATCAACAAAAGATCAACTTAAGAAATTTGTAATATACTTGTTATTGTGAGTAGTATAAATAGCTTTTTGTCAAATATACTTTTATAGAAGTGGAGGATAAAAAGTCTATATTATTACTGA
>JANTHE010000182.1 GCA_024762585.1 Sulfuricurvum sp.
CATTGTGCTCCGTCGGCTGCGCTTCATTGCCGTTTTCCCAGAGTTTATGCTGCAGTTGATCGTTATTGGAGACCTTCTTTACGCGCCGATGGTGCTGCAGCAGCTTTGCACGATGTTCATAAAAGTGTCGCTGCTTGTAGAGTGACTTGAATTCCGCCAGTGCCAGCTGACGCTGCTGCAGACGAAACTGCGCCATCTCCGGCATCTGGGCAAAGAGCCACACCGCACACATTACCAAAAGGATTACCGCTTTCTTCATGTCGCTATTGTACCGTGACTGTATGGAGCCAAAATGGAGCGACAGTCCATCTCGAACCTTGTGCCCTCTTTTGGACGGGAGTGTACGGAAAGGGCAATGCCGTGCATCCGGGCGATTTCGGAAACGATGTAGAGCCCCAGTCCGACGCCGGTCGTTTTCCGGCTTTCTCGGTAATATTTTCTAAAGACCGCCTTGGCGTTTTTTATGCCGGGTCCACGGTCGCTGACGGATAACATCCCATTTTCGAACACCACGTCGACCATACTCTTTGGCGGTGAATATTTAACGGCGTTTCCAACAACATTGTCGATCATCCGCAGCAGCGCCTTTTCATCTCCCCGTACGCCACAACTGCCTTCAGTGCTGACCCGGACATCAACACGGCTGCGGTTCGATGCCCAATAGGCCCGGCGCTCATGCAAAAGCGCACAAAGGTCGAACATATCCATCCTCGGCGCATACTGCCCTATGCGCAGACTGAACAGCAGCTGCTCCTCTAGCGCCTCGATATGCTCTACACCCTGCAGCACCCGTCCGTTTTTGCTGCGCGCCTTTTCATCGGATAGGTTTTTCTGCAGGCTCGCCGCGTTCATCCGAATCACGCTCAGGGGTGTATTGATATCGTGAACGATCCCATTGATGAAGCTGTCCATCGCATACACCGATTCGCGCAGCGGTTTAAGCGAAATGCGCGCCAGCAAAAGCCCCAGCGGAACGATAAGCAGCAGTGCCGCGACAAATGCAGCGCCGATCTCTTTATAAATGACAATGATTTTTGCATCGATATCGACCGGCGCCATGGTGCACTCTTTGGCAGAAGGGAGCAATTTAGCCAGACGAGTGCATTCGGAAAACACCAGCCGGTTTTTGAGCTTTTGCTCCTGAAAGTAACGGTTGCGCTCTTTATAGTAATACAAAGCGGCCAATGCCGAGAAAAGCAGCATCAGCACCGAAAAATAGATAAGAAAAAAGCGCCAGAAACTGTGCCGTTCATAGGAGTTTAAAGCGATAGCCGACTCCTTTGACGTTTTCGATGACCGCACACCCTTCGATGTCGCGTTTGAGATTTTTGATATAGGTTCGGAATGTGGCGATGGAGATCGGCTGTTCGGGGTAGAGCTCGTCGATGATGGCCTCGGGGGCGATGAGCTGATTCGGGCGGTTCAGGAAAAACGACAATAAAGCGAACTCTTTCGCCGGCAGCGTCCGCTCGTTGCCTTTGCAGGTTATGGTGAGATTGTCCGTGTCGGTTTCGAAGCTGCCTGAATGACGCAGATTACCGGTTTTGGGCAGCTTCGCAGCGATTCGGACCAGCAGCTCTTCGGGATCGAACGGTTTTTTGATGTAGTCGTCCGCCCCGGCGGAAAATCCTGCGCGGATATCGTCGATCTGATTACGCGACGTCACGAACAGCGCCGGCGTGCGGTCGCCGCTTTCGCGCAGCGACGCCAGCAGCTCGAAGCCGCTCATCCCAGGAACATTCACGTCGAAAAGGTAGAGCGAAAAGCCGCCGCGCCATGCGGCCTCGGCAGCTTCGTCGGATTCCTGTGCCCACGTCACGCCGTAGCCGGCATCTTCCAGTTCGTCGATGATGCTTTGCGCCAGCAGGGCGTCGTCTTCGAGCAGCAGTATGGTTGACATGCGGGCATTATATCACGCGGTTGTTAACCCCTGAAGCCGCCGAAACCGGATTGGCTCATCATGGAAGATGAGGTACCCCCGGTCATACCGCCGCCGAACGAACTGGAAGAACCTTCACTCTCCTGCGGCATATGCATGGCCGAAGACGAGCTGTTGTTCTCGCCGTGGTTTTCATCATCCATACCCTCAGAAACGTGCATTCCGGCTTCTTCTTCCCTATCGTCCGTTATGACGCCCATGCTGCTGGAAAAGCCGTTTTGCATGACAGAAGCGTCAGAACCGTGCTCTTTCATCTCCGAAGAAGCGTGATTTTCTGCTTCTTCTTCTATATCGTCTGTCATGGCACCCATGCTGCTGGAAAAGCCATTCTGCATGACAGAAGCGTCCGAACCGTGCTCTTCCATCTCCGAAGAAGCGTGATCTCCCGCCTCATCTTTCATGCCGTCCATATTGGCGCCCATACTGCTGGACGAGCCGTAATGAAGTTCCTCCAGATGTTGTTCCTGTTCTTGCAACTTATTTTCGAGCTTTTCTTGTACCTCCTGCGCATCGGCGTCATCGAGTGTCGGCATTTCCAGCATCTGCATCAGCGCTTCTTCATGTTCCGACGCGTTCTTGTCGTCGTTTTCATATGCGTCATGCATGTCGCGATAGGTCTGCTTCAGCTGCAGCAGTGTCGTTTCGTTGAGGTCCGACACATCGCTGATGTTATGTTCCATTGCGTAGGCATAGACCGCGTTCGAGAGAGCCTCGACCCGCTTGTCGCTGCCCGGGGTTTGCGAAGCGATCTTTTCGGGCGTAAGCTCGAACGCGCTCTCAAGCAGCTCGGAAACGTTCTTGTCCTCGCCAAGTGATGTAGCGATCGTGACCACGTTACCGGCTCGGCTTTGAAGTTTAAGCGTATTCTCAACCTCGCCCGGGTCGATCTTTCCGTTGCGATTGACATCGATATACCCGCCGACAGCCGTGATAGGATAGTCCGGCGCATTGTCGAACGCGTACTGACCGTTACCGAGCTCATGCGCCGCTGTCCCGTTGGCATCGGTGACGTTGGCATCGAGGACCGGACCGCGCTCGACGGTCACAACCGCGGCTGGCGCCGATGCGGTGTCGGCCGTCGCAGCCGAATCCGATGCGCCTGCGCCGCAACCGCTCAAGAAAAGAACAGCCGACGCTGCCACTGACAGAAGAAGTATAGATGTTTTCATAGGTAACTCCCAAATTGAATTTGACGAACTATAACACCCCAGCGTGTAGTAAAAATGGATTATCGGATTGTTGGTATCGGTATACTATGATTTCAAAAAGGATTCGCATGAAAAAAACGTTTCAGGTCGAGAACGTCAAATGCGGCGGGTGCGCTCAGACGCTTCGCACCAAACTCGAACCGCTGTTCGGGCCGGTGAGGGTCGACCTCATGGTGCAGCCGCGCGAAATCACCCTCGAAATCGAAGAGGAGCGGCTGGATGAACTGCGCGCGGCCCTGCGCGAGATCGGGTATCCCCTGAGTTCCGAGAAGCTCGGTTTCGTTTCGGGGGCTGAGGCGAAGGTGAAGAGCTTCGTCTCCTGCGCCGTGGGCAGAATGCAAAAGGATGAGGAGTCGTGAGCACAAAAACGGCGCA
>JANTHE010000183.1 GCA_024762585.1 Sulfuricurvum sp.
TGGAGCGTAGGCGGGGTCCTGCACTGCTATAACGCAGACGAGGAGCTGCTGCAGCTGGCCAAAAGCAACTTTTATTACGGTATCGGCGGGGTACTGACCTTTAAAAATGCCCGCAAGCTGGTGCAGGTGCTCCCCAAAATACCCGCAGACCGCCTGCTGATCGAAACCGACGGGCCTTACCTGACCCCGCATCCGCATCGCGGGACACGCAACGAACCCGCCTACACAAAACTGGTCGCCGAGAAAATGTCACAGCTGCTCGAGCTGCCCGAACCTGAAATCGAAAAACTGACCACAGAGAATGCACGCAGACTGTTCGCACTTTCTCAGTAATCGCATACATATGATATAATAGAGCTCAAAAAGTAGGGTGGCTTTTGGTAATAAAACGTCTCTTGGTACTGATACTCTTTCTTCCGGCAATTGTTTTCGCAGCACTGACTTTCGACACGGATTACACACGTCAGGTGCAGATTGTTCGCTCTTTTGATCTCCCTGCTTCCTTTTTGAATGATTCCGAATTACAAAAAATCATTGCCGACAAACGCAAAGAGTACAAACATCGCCACTTCTTTAAAAGTCTCGAGGAAGCCTATCAGTTTATTCCCATGATCAAGGAAGTGATGGCGGACTCAAAGGTTCCGAGCGAATTCCTGTTTCTCGCCATGGCCGAATCAGGCTTTTCCATCGAAGCCTATTCGCACAAAAAAGCATCGGGGCTTTGGCAGTTCATGCCCAAAACCGGGCGACTCCTCGGCCTGCAGATCAACGACTATGTCGATGAACGGCGCGATCTGGTCAAATCGACTGAAGCGGCTGTCAGGTATCTCGAGGCCCTGCACAAACGGTTTGGCAAATGGTACCTTGCCGCCTTGGCGTATAATTGCGGCGAAGGACGTCTGGCGCACGCCATCAAAAAAGCGCACACTGACGACGTTGCCGTATTGCTAAGCGCCAAACGGCGCTATCTGCCGCGTGAAAGCCGCCGCTATCTGCGCAAAATCGTCGCGCTGGCATTTCTGGCCGGGGACGAAGAGTTCATAATCAACCAGGAATATGCCTACCTGCTCAACCGCGCCAACGCCTACTCCATCGCGCGCGTCAAGGTGGCACGGGGAGAACGCCTCACCCGTGTGGCGAAACTGCTGCATATGCCGGCATACAAGTTGACGGCGCTCAACTGTCACCTTAAATACGATTTCGTCCCGCCGAATGATGCAACGTACGATATCTACATCCCCTATGTCAAGCTCAGCGAATTCAGGCAATCGTACACGCCCGCACCCATCAACAGTTTTTATGTCATGCACAGGGTCAAATCGGGCGAATCACTTTCGCGTATCGGTAAAAAATACCGGGTGTCGTACACGATGATTAAAGATTTTAATCATCTTAAGAACGACAGGCTCCGTATAGGGCAGAAACTAGTCATTCCTGTAGCCAAACCCGTACAATTGCGCAATGGAAAGTATGTTGTCAAACGAGGCGATTCATTAATAAAAATTGCCAAGTCGTTCGAAACTTCCGTTGCCCATCTTAAAAAGATCAACCACCTTAAAGGAAGTGTCATTCGTGTTGGTGACCTTCTGAGTGTCTATGATTAAAATTTTTTATGCCGCAGTTTTTATACTGTTTCTTGTAGGCTGCAGCACCCGGGGTATTCCGGGTCAGCTTTCACAGCCGCCGCTCCCTGCACATGCCAACCAGGCCGTGCCGGATTCTGGCACCTACACCCATCCAACGATGCGACCCTATACCGTCAATGGACACACATACCACCCGACAATCGTTCGCAAAGGCGATACATTCGACGGACGGGCCAGCTGGTACGGTCCGGATTTTCACGGAAAGCTTACCTCCAACGGAGAACGTTACAATATGCATGCTGCCACGGCGGCGCACAAGACACTTCCGATGAACACGATCGTACAAGTCACCAACAAACGAAACGGAAAGAGGACCATCGTCCGCATCAACGATCGAGGCCCATTTGTTGCCTCACGGATCATCGACCTTTCCAAAAAAGCGGCCAAGGAACTCGATATGATTTCGGCAGGTACCGCCGATGTACATCTTGAAATACTGGGCTTCGCGGGCAAGGGGGTCAAGCGCATTCCAACAGTATCGGCACTTCGGTCAGGGCCCAGCGAACAGATTGTTTCAGCTTTTTATATTCAGATTGGAGCGTTCAGGCGCTTTGAGGGCGCAGCCATCACTCAGGAAAAATACGATGGAAAAGACGGATATGAAACGATCATCAAAGATAGTGAGTATAATAACGAAAGACTTTTCCGTGTCTGGATTGGAAAGTTCAAAAGCGAGGCCGAAGCACGCGATTACATTGCGAAGTCGCCGTTCGAGCACGCCTTTATTGTGAGGAAATGATATGATCGTTAAAGAGCGTAACACCAAAGAGACGCAAATTCGGGTCGAACTCGAGCTGTATGGCAAAGGCAACAGCACCATTGAGACCGGCGTCGGTTTTTTCGACCATATGCTCGAGGCATTTGCCAAGCATGCGCTCATCGACCTGACGGTAGAGTGCAACGGTGATACGCACATTGACGACCACCATACGGTTGAAGACGTCGGCATTGTGATCGCCAAAGCGCTCAGCGAAGCGATTTATCCGATCGAATCAGTCGAACGCTTCGGCAATGCCGTCGTGGTCATGGATGAAGCGAGCGTCAGCTGTGATATGGACCTGAGCAACCGTCCCTATCTCTTTTTTGACATCCCCGTCAGCGGAAAGGTGGGCAGTTTCGATGCGGAGCTGGCAGAAGAGTTCTTTCGCGCCGTCGTGTTCAACGCCAGGATCTGCACCCACCTTGTCATGCAAAGAGGCAAGAACAGGCATCACATCATCGAGGCGGCGTTCAAAGCCTTTGCCGTCGCACTGCGACGCGCCGTTGCCAAAAATGACCGCGTCACGGTGCCGAGCACCAAGGGCGTCCTGTGATCAAACTGATCGTACTCGATGTCGACGGCTGTCTGACAAACGGCCAAATCATTTACGGAGAAAGCGGCGAGGAGATCAAAGCATTCAATGTCAAAGACGGTTTGGCGATAAAAAGCTGGATGGCGCTCGGGCATGAAGTGGCTATCATCACCGGTCGTCAATCCAAAATCGTAAAACGCAGAGCAGATGAATTGGGAATCCTGCATCTCTATCAAGGTGTCAAAGACAAATTGAGACGCATCAAGATGCTGTGCAGCGATCTGGGCATCGACTTTGATGATGTCGCTGCTATCGGTGACGATCTGAATGACCTGAAAATGCTCTCACAAGCAGGCCGCGCATACGCACCTGCAGACGCTTCACACTATATATGCGATCGGGTTGATCATGTGCTCAAGCGTAACGGTGGCGAGGCTGTCGTACGGGAAATGATCGAAGACGTGATTCGAAGCAATGGTGAAGAGGAAGCGTTTTTGGCGAAGTGGCAATGAGCCTTTCATCTTTTTTTCTGGTGACCGGTGTTGCACTTTTTGCGGTATTTCTGTTTTTCAAACCT
>JANTHE010000184.1 GCA_024762585.1 Sulfuricurvum sp.
CGATTGCCTCCGGAATCATACTTATGCTCGGAGCTATTTTTCTCCTGCTTTGCTGTTCGCAGCACACGACAGAAGCAGGTATGCTTTTTACGGCCGGAGCCGCGCGAATCTGGTTTCGATAATTGCTGCAGCATCTGCTGACACTATTTTGCCTAAACATTAGGGCACCTCTAAAAACCCTGTGCGGTCTCAGGGTTTTTAGAGGTGCCCATTATGCAACACCATTATTTCGTAAGGACACTGCGAACGGCTGAACATTGGATGATAAGTCGTGATATTGAAGCTTCAGCGACATGTCCGCAGCATCTGTATAATACGCCATTCCTGCAGCGGTTCGTACCCTTTTTTTGCCCGTTGGGCAATTTCTGCCAGTCTCACCGCTATAATATTACTCCACCAAGTAAATAAGATACGAATGTACAAAATACCGCTACCAAGCGTGTGGTGAATTCACTATCATTCTCTTGTTGTGGGTCATCGTTGATTCCATACACCCGGCTGCACAGGTTTTGCCTCCTCAAATCTGTTTTTCCTGTGCTGCTGTCAAAGGACAAAATCATGAAATATATTTTTGTACTCATAGTACTCCTTTTTTCCGGTTGCACTGGCAAACCCGATGCCGTAAACCCCGTCAGCGGGTTCGACCTCGACCGCTACCTGGGCAAATGGTATGAAATCGCCAGGCTCGATCACAGTTTCGAACGCGGTATGGAAGCAGTGAGCGCGACGTACACCCTGCGCGAAGACGGCGGGGTAAAGGTACTCAATCGCGGCTTCATAACCAATGAGAATAAGTGGAACGAAGCCGTAGGCAAAGCCTATTTTGTCCATGCCCCTGAAACCGGCTTTCTCAAAGTCTCGTTTTTCGGCCCCTTTTACGGGTCTTACATCGTCATGGATACCGACTACGAGACCTACTCGCTCATCAGCGGCCCCGATCACAGCTACCTCTGGATTCTAGCGCGAAAACCTGTGCTTGGCGAGGAGGTTCTGGCGCGTCTGCTGGCAGAAGCGAAAGCGGCCGGGTTCGATACCGACAAGCTGATATGGACAGACCAGACACGTAACGAAACGCCATAAAATAGCTACCAATCCAGTCTTTTTTCAGTCATGATTTCCCCATAAGGATCATTATGACAAAACAGATGAATCAGTCACCCATTCCTGCACAACCCCGTGTCGTTGCACTGCTTGCGTGCGGTCACAACCTGATGCCGCTGTCGTGGCATATGCCGGTATCGAAACAGCCGTTTCGCTATGCGTTCGCCATCAGGGAAGAGAACTACTCTCATGCACTTCTGCGGCAAAGCGGCAGTTGTACGCTGAACTTCATGGGCATCGAACATTACGAGACGATCGACCGGTTGGGTCGTTTTCACGGAGACGCCTATGACAAGCTCGCCATAAGCGAACTGGCCCAGCGCGGTACGGATGAGGAAGGCAACCTGCTGCTCGATGCCGCCGAGTTCATTTACGAATGCCGTCTGATCGAGCAAAACTGCTGGGGAGATCATAGCATCTTCGTGTGTAACGTCGCCCGTATCCGTCTGCATGAAAACCCTACAGGCAGGCTTGCACTGTTTAGCGGGAAAGGGCGCTACATGAGTACCGGCGAAGTGTATCAGGCCCAAAAGGCGCTGCTGTGAACTACATCCCGACCGCCTTTGGTTTCGACCCCGACGAACGGGGGCATTTTGGAAAATTCGGGGGCCGCTTCGTCCCCGAGACCCTGATGCCGGCGCTGCTGGAACTGGACGAAGCCTACAAGGCGGTACGTTTTGACAGCGGCTTCTGGGATGAAGTGAACGATTTACTGCACGAGTATGTGGGGCGCCCCTCGCCGCTCTATCTGGCCGAGGGGCTGGGAGATGAGCTGGGCGCGAACATCTACCTCAAACGCGAAGACCTCAACCACACCGGTGCGCACAAGGTCAACAACACCATTGCGCAGGGACTGCTGGCCAAACGCATGGGCAAAAGACGTGTCATCGCGGAGACCGGGGCCGGGCAGCATGGCGTGGCGACGGCAACCATCGCGGCACTGATGGGACTGGAGTGTGAAATTTTCATGGGTGCCAAAGACGTGCAGCGGCAGGAGCTCAACGTCTTTCGCATGAAACTGCTGGGCGCGAAAGTCCATGCGGTCGAATCGGGCAGCAGAACGCTCAAAGATGCCATGAACGACGCCATTCGCCACTGGGTCACCCACGCGCGCGACACCTTCTACATCATCGGGACCGCTGCGGGCCCGCACCCCTACCCGCTGATGGTGCGCGATTTTCAGGCGATCATCAGCCATGAAGCCAAACAGCAGATCTTACAAAAAGAGCAACGGATTCCGGACTATGTGCTCGCCTGCATCGGCGGCGGCTCGAACGCGCTGGGGATGTTCGCCCACTTCATCGAAGAGGAGACAACCCAGTGCATCGGGATCGAAGCGGGCGGCCGCGGCCTTGCCAGCGGTCAGCACGGCGCGTCGCTGGCGCTGGGGCGTCCGGGAATCTTGCACGGGCAGCTCAGCTACCTGCTGCAAACAGATGAAGGGCAAATCAACGAGGCCTACTCCATCTCTGCCGGGCTCGACTACCCCGGCATCGGCCCCGAACACTCCTACCTCATGGAGCAGGGGAAAGTCGTTTACGACAGCGTGACCGACGACGAGGCGATGGACGCTTTCGTCTGGCTCAGCCGCGCCGAGGGGATCGTGCCTGCATTCGAAAGCGCACATGCCATTGCCTATCTGAGAAAAATGCCCGACATACGGGACAAGACCATCATCGTCAGTCTCTCCGGCCGCGGAGACAAGGATATGGTGCAGGCGATGGATATTCTGAAAGGAAAGCTTTAGGGGTGTCCTGTAGAGCACCGCTATTCCAACATCCGGCGCGTCTGGGCATGCCGGAAAGCGAACATCTTTTCCATATCGCTGGCAACAAACGGTTCGGCGATGCATCCCAACCACCCCATGGGGAGCTCAAATGTCACTTCGTCGCTCAAAAGCGAACGCGCTTCACCCAGTGCCGTAAAACGGTGGACATGCCGAAACGTCGCAAACGGTGACTTGAGCGCCGTATCGACAATGCAGTGGGGCGGTTCAACTTTTTCAAACCGTACCTTCCAGCGAAACCCAAGCAGCCCCCGGCGGATAAACAGCGTCGCTTCCGCACCCGCTTCAAGCCTTGAAGGCAATGCTTCGATCTGTACCGAAATTCCCGACGGAGTGATCTTGGGAAGGTTCACGGTATCGGCATGAAACGCATAGAGCGATTCTACACTGCAGCCGATTTCGGATTCAAACAGCAAGCTTCGTGACATGTGAGTCGCTTTCGTTTCTACCCATGACGGTCAGATCCGCCATACTAACGGGGTAGCCCCTGGCATGCGCTACTGATCGCGCCGCTTCGGCAAGACGCTGTTCATCTCTACTGTGCCCCGGGACAAACTGTTTCTTGTCCGGGTTTTCGACAATACCTTCTGACACCATCTGTTTCAAGACGGCATC
>JANTHE010000185.1 GCA_024762585.1 Sulfuricurvum sp.
GTCGCTTCGGCAGCGGGCCCGTTCGCTCAGACTCTGGCTGCGATCACAGTGCTATTTCATAAAACGAAATATAGTCACTGCCGATAAAAAGGCCCTAGTCCAATCAAGCCAGCGGCAATCTTTCAAAATAAATTAAGAGTAATTTAGTCTGAAATCGGAATCTAATGTAATATCTTTGGAATCATACATCAAGCCCGGGCATATTCCGCTTGAATCCACTTGCCTGATGCATACGAGTATTACGATTCTACACAAGGCGCACAAAAGGTTTTCATATGTATAATTTCGTAACAATTTACAGATAACAGGATAGATTTTGTCTGATATATCCATTATCCTGCTTGCTGCAGGGAATTCTACACGTTTTGAATGCGGCATAAAGAAGCAGTGGCTGCGTATTGGCGATCTTCCTCTATGGCAATTTGTTACCAATCGATTCATTGAAAGCAAAAAATTCGCCGATGTCATTATTACAGGACATCCTGAGGAAGCAGACTATATGCGACTGCATGGAAACTATACCGTTGTCAAAGGGGGCGAAAGTCGCCAAGATTCCCTGAAATCGGCACTTTCACATGTACATACACCATATGTTATGGTCACAGATGTCGCAAGAGGATGTATCGATTCGAAACTCATTTCCAGACTGATCGACAATAGGGATAAAGCCGATTCCATCGTACCTGTGCTGCATATGCACGATACAGTTGTTTACAAAGGTAACACTATTGACCGTGCAGAGCTGCTTCGGATTCAGACACCGCAACTGTCGGTCTCAGGTGTGCTTAAATCGGCATTGAAAACCGAAACGGAATATACTGATGACAGCAGTGCCATAGTCGCAACCGGCGGCACCCGACACTTTATAGAGGGTGACGAAACTGCCCGTAAACTGACAACGATCGCCGATCTGGCCGCGCTTGAATGCCTTCAGAAACCCTCCGCCACCATACTCACCGGTAACGGTTTTGACGTTCACGCTTTTGATACTTCCGGAAAGATGGTTTTATGCGGGGTCGATATTGACCATCCTGTCGGTTTTAAGGCTCACAGCGACGGCGATGTGGCTATTCACGCACTCATCGATGCACTGCTGGGCGCAGCAGGTATCGGAGATATCGGGATGCTTTTTCCTGATACCGATGACACCTACAAGGGGATCGATTCGACGCTTCTGTTAACCAAAACCGTCGCACTGCTAAGATGTTACGGTTTTGGCATCGTCAACGCCGATATCACCATTGCGGCACAGACACCGCGATTAGCAGCGTATAAAACAAAAATGCGGCACCGACTGGGAGAGCTGCTGAAATTGCCGCCGGTACGAATTGGCCTCAAAGCCACCACCACTGAAAAACTTGGCTTCATCGGACGCAATGAGGGCGTAGCCGTCATGGCCTCCGCGACACTTAACTATATAGATTGGACACAATTATGAAAGTATTGATCATCGAGAACGAAATTTACCTGGCACAAAGCATTGCCGGCAAACTGGGAGAGTTGGGATACCAGTGCGACATCAGCAGTTCCATCCAGGATGCTTTCAAAGGAGTGGCATACGATGTTGTACTGCTCTCAACGAATATCAGCGGCCAGAACATCTACCCTGTCATCGAAGCGTTTCGGGACGCCGTCGTTATTCTCATGGTATCGTATATCAGTAACGACACCGTCACCAAGCCGCTGGCCGCCGGTGCCAAGGACTATATTCTCAAACCGTTCATGATTGAAGAGCTGATTCGAAAAATCGAGCATTTTCAGGAATTCAATCGTCTGAAACTGGCCAACGAAACCTACAAGCGCTATCTCGATCAACATTTCAGGGGCGTCAAAGTCACCCAGGAGATGGATAATCTGACACCCCCGGTCTTCATTTCATCAAATTTTCAGAAGTATGCAGACCGTTTCGCCTTCACTTACGCAGAGGCCAATAAAAAAGATCTGATCTATGTCAGCCTGGAAACCGCCTCTGCGTTTGACGATATCACACGAGCTCCGGGCAGTGCACTGCTTTACATCACAGATTACCAGTCACTGAAAAAAGCAGATCGAAAACCGTTTTTGGAACTGATTGCTTCGCGCCACGTCATTGTCTCAAGTACCGACTCGATCGATTTAGAAGAGGTCGAGGTAATTGAGATAAAAAGTGACAACACCTTCTTTGAACAGGGCGACATTTTGCCAATCGAGGACTATGTTAAATATATCGTGCTAAATTATCAACATAAGTTCCCCGATACCGAGCTTTCGAAAAAGCTGGGAATTTCGCGAAAAAGCCTTTGGGAGAAACGTAAAAAATATGGCATCGTCAAGAAAAAATAGCTCCCTCGTTCTCGATCAGGAAGCCCTTTCCGCACTGAGCATCCTCAACAGAGGAATGCTATCGCCGGTCACCGAACTGATGAATCGTGCGGAAATGAACCATGTGCTTGAAACAGGTCTGTACCACGGCACAACTTTTCCCTTCCCCTTCATTCTCGCACCCGCAGGAAAAGTCAACGAGGCCGTCCTCTCAAAAGCCTCAAAAGGCGATATACTGGAGATCATTATTGATGGTGAGACGGTCGGACAGCTTAAGGTTAACGGTGTTTTCGAAATTGATCCGAATGAGCGGGTACGACACATTTACGGCACAGACGATCCTTCACACCCCGGTGTCAGCTCAACGCTCAAACGACTTGGAAAGTTTGCCGTCAATGGCCCTCTAACATTAAAAAATGACCCTATAGCTCCTCTGCTTCAGAGCATTGAAGATGCCAAACAACGCATCGGTGCAAAACACACCACCGCCATCATGATGGCGGCAAATCCGTTGCACCGTGCCCACGAACGCCTCATACGACAGACCCTTGACAGCACAGATCTTGTCGTACTTTTCTTGCTCAAGCCCTATAACGATGCCGACTTGAATTATGATATTCGTGAGCAGGTGCTGCACTACTTTGTACAGCACTTTCTGCCTACCAACCGTGTCGTTATCGTCCCGCTGGAGCACAGCTATATCTTTGCCGGCTACAACGAGGTTATTATTGATGCTATTGTGGCAAAGAATTTTGGATGCGACCGGCTGATGATCGGCCAGAATCATGCCGGAGTAGGCATGTATTACAGCCAGAACAGCAATCAATCCGTCATCGACCGAATCCACGGTATCGATATCGAAATCGGCATTGCCCGCGAGTATGTCTACTGCAACGAATGCAAGACCCTGGTCAGTACCCACACCTGTCCGCATGGTTCGCACCATCATATTTCCTATCATGCCGACTCCATTTTGGAGCTGATCAAAACAGGACTGATGCCACCAGCTGTGCTGATGCGAAAAGAGATTTCGGCGATCATCCTCTGCCGCCTCTTTCCGGGGCGCATCAAAAATATCGAAAAGCTCTACTACGACATCATGCCGGTCAATGGCCTACTTGAAGAACAGACAGACAG
>JANTHE010000186.1 GCA_024762585.1 Sulfuricurvum sp.
CACCCCAAGCGCCAAAGACCCCTTTTTACGCCGTATACATAAGCCGCATAAATCCTGGATCATCCTGACCGATATGCGCGACAACCCCCGACTGGTCATGGACGCCGACGGGTTCATCAACGCCGCACTCTTTGAGTTCGACACGTTCGAGCCCATGGACTACTGCCATCGTCCCTCGATCATCACCAACATGGAGACCACCCTGGGGTACATTCTGCCGGGGCTACAGGTTGATGCGGAGCATATGGAAGACGACGTCATCGACGAGGACATTATTCTGATCTGGGGCAAAGAGCGGCGCATCATTACCGGTGCGGACATTCTGGGCAGGCTGCTGCGGGGGATTGTGGCGAAGTAAAAGTTGGAGTATTGATTTCAAGCCTTCGGCGGTCCTTTGGAGAAGTGCTAAAGCACACTGCTGGAAACAACTAAATTGTTTCCAGTGCATCGCCTATGGTTTCGGCGCTACAAACGCCAAAACAAGGGTACCGCTCGCGAAGCGATGTTTCCTTGAGCAGTTGGCGTTTCTAATGATAGGTTGGAGTATTGATTTCAAGCCTTCGGCGGTCCTTCGGAGAAGCGCTAAAGCGCACTGCTGGAAACAACTAAATTGTTTCCAGTGCATCGCCTGCGGTTTGTCCTCGCTACGCTGCGGAATTCCGCTGCGCTACATCGTTCGCCGAAACGCCAAAACAAGGGTACCGCTCGCGCAGCGATGTTTCCTCGAGCAGTTGGCATTTCTAATGGATAGGTTGGAGTATTGATTTCAAGCCTTCGGCGGTCCTTCGGACATCGCCTGCGGTTTCGTTCGCCGAAACGCCAAGCAGTTGGCGTTTCTAATGGCGAACTCACATCATACCTGGCATGCCTCCCATGCCGCCCATGCCGCCCATATCCGGTGCGGCTGCGGCCGGTTTTTCTTCCGGGATTTCGTGGATCGTCGCTTCGGTCGTCAGCAGGAGGCTGGAGACGGACGTCGCGTTCGTCAGTGCGACGCGCTCGACTTTCAGCGGATCAATGATCCCCGCTTCGAACATATCGACATATTCGCCGGTCGCCGCGTTGAAGCCGACGCTTTCGCTTTCGGCTGTTTCGATGCCGTTGACAACGACGCCGGTGTCGAACCCGGCATTTTCAACAATCTGCTTGACCGGCGCTTTGACGGCACGCAGAATGATTTCATAACCAATCTTCTGATCGCCTTCGAGCTCAAGCTTCACTTTTGCCGCTGCACGGATCAGCGCCGCGCCGCCGCCGATGACGATCCCCTCTTCTACGGCAGCTTTTGTTGCGGAGAGTGCATCGTCAACACGGTCTTTTTTCTCTTTCATCTCTGTTTCGGTTGCCGCACCGACCTTGATGACCGCGACACCGCCGGAGAGTTTCGCCAGACGCTCCTGCAGTTTCTCTTTATCGTACTCGGAAGTCGTTGCATCGATCTGTGTCTTGATCTCATTGATGCGTGCCTGTACCGCACTGCTTTCGCCTACACCATCAACGATCGTTGTGTTGTCTTTGTCGATCACCACACGCGATGCCTGTCCAAGATCTTCGATGCTTGTCGACTCCAACGTACGGCCGATCTCTTCAGAAATGACCTGTCCGCCTGTCAGAATCGCAATGTCCTGCAGCATCGCTTTGCGGCGGTCACCGAAGCCCGGTGCCTTGACCGCAGAGATGTTAAGAATGCCGCGCAGCTTGTTCACGACCAGTGTCGCCAGTGCTTCTCCCTCTACGTCTTCAGCAATGATAAGCAGCGGACGGTTGGTTTTCTGTACCTGCTCAAGTACCGGCAACAGGTCTTTAAGATTACTGATTTTCTGATCGAACAGCAGAATATACGGATTCTCGATCTCGGCAATCATCTTTTCGCTGTTGGTAATGAAGTATGGGCTGAGATATCCGCGATCGAACTGCATTCCCTCGACCACGTCGAGTTCGTCGCTGATTCCCTTGGCCTCTTCGACAGTAATGACACCGTCTTGCCCCACCTTCTCCATCGCCTCGGCGATCATGTTGCCAATCTGCTCGTCGGAGTTGGCCGAGATAGTCGCAACCTGCGCAATCTCTGTCTTGTCCTTGATGGACTTGGAGATGGCTTTGAGCTCTTCAAGAATCGCCTCTGTCGCCTTGTCCATGCCGCGCTTGACTTCAACCGGGTTGGCTCCTGCAGTGATATTACGCAGCCCCTCCTGGAAAATCGCGTTTGCAAGAACGGTTGCCGTTGTGGTACCGTCTCCGGCTTCATCGGCTGTGTTAGACGCGACCTGCTTCACCAGTTGCGCGCCCATGTCTTCCAGCGGTTCCTTGAGCTCGATCTCACGTGCGACTGATACGCCGTCTTTTGTAATGTTCGGCGAACCAAAACTTTTTTGAATCAGGACATTGCGTCCTCGCGGTCCCATCGTTACCTTGACCGCATCTGTCAGTTTCTGTACTCCTGCCGCCAGAGTGTTGCGTGCTTCGTCCGAAAAATGAATCTCTTTTGCCATCGTTTCTCTCCTCTAAAAATTTATTTAATAATTCCGAAAATATCGTCTGCATCCATAATCAGGTAATCCGTACCGTCAAGTGCGATCTCGTTCCCTGAATATTTGCCAAAAACTACGCTGTCTCCGACATTGATCTCTTCGACATCACTGCCCACCGCAACAATTTTGCCCTGTGAAGGCTTCTCTTTCGCGTTGTCAGGTATGATAATGCCAGAAGCAGTCGTCTGCGTCTCTTCCATGCGCTCGACCAGCACACGGTTACCAAGTGGTTGAAAATTCATATGTATCTCCTTGTAGTAGAAATAAAAACGCGTGTATTTTACTTGAACCACACAAATTTGTCAAGACCTTTAGTCAATACAGCTAAAGATTCATTAGTCATAACACATATATATTATTTAGTTCAATGTAAATTTTACAAAAAATATGTATTTTAGATTTTTCTAAGTACCTTGGCACTATAATTTCGGTCTTTCAAAACCATGTCAAGGTAGCTCAGCTGGTTAGAGCGCTGGTCTCATAAGCCGGAGGTCGAGAGTTCAAGTCTCTCTCTTGACACCATCACAAAAACACCTCAAGAAGCCCTAAAATAGGCACTTTCAAGTATAGATATTATAGCTAATCAGAGATAATACACCAAGGGATTTACCTATTAAATGTGCCCTTTTTGTGCCCCATTGTGTGCCCCTACCAAATGAACCATTCCACTCATAATAGTAAATGAACCACGTAGCTATGCTAAGTGACGTATACTTTGCTCATATGGACTTTAAACTATTAAGGTGACCATATCATCCCTAAACTATTATCGTGCCTTGTAGGTACCTTAAAATGATTCACAGCGGTATATAAAGTATTGATAGTTATTATCAATGGAGGTATAGGGGGGGGCTGAGGCAGGGTCTTATTTAGATAACACCTCAGAGA
>JANTHE010000187.1 GCA_024762585.1 Sulfuricurvum sp.
ATCCTTTGTATATGCGGCAAATGCCGCACGTTTTCAACAGACAATGGTATACAAAAATGTCGCGGTTTTTTTTGGTGGGGTGGTTATTTTTTAGGCACATACAAAGCAGTGTCAAATAATGATATTTTTGTTACACATTTTTGCCAATAGTTTTAAGTATATATAGGATAATATAAGTCTCAAAAAATTGGGTTAAATACACCTATTTATAAATTGTGGGGCATGCGAATGAGCGAACTGTTGGATAACAGCGAAATCGAAAATATCAATATCGAGGAGAGTCTGCAAAACAGCTACCTTGATTACTCCATGAGCGTCATCATCGGCCGGGCGCTGCCGGATGTGCGTGACGGCCTCAAACCGGTCCATCGCCGTATTCTCTACGCGATGGATAAACTCAATCTCTCTGCCGGGGCCAAGTACAAAAAATCGGCCCGTATCGTCGGAGACGTCATCGGACAGTATCACCCGCACGGTGACACGGCAGTCTATGATGCACTGGTACGGATGGCACAGCCATTCTCCATGCGGATGCCGCTGGTCGACGGCCAGGGGAACTTCGGCTCCATCGACGGTGACAATGCCGCCGCAATGCGTTACACTGAAGCACGCATGACCAAATATGCCGGTGAACTGCTGCGCGACCTTGACAAAGATACGGTCAACATGATCGATAACTACGACAGTACCACCCAAGAACCCGAAGTGCTGCCGACCCGTGTGCCAAATCTGCTCATCAACGGCTCATCGGGAATCGCAGTCGGAATGGCCACCAATATCCCGCCGCACAACCCCAAAGAGGTGCTCTCTGCGCTGATCCACCTGGTTGATAATCCGGATGCAGCACTGAGCGACATCATGCACTACATTCAGGCACCCGATTTCCCGACCGGCGGTACGATATTTGGTAAAAAAGGGATCATCGACGCCTACGAAACCGGGCGTGGCCGCATCAAAGTGCGTGCCAAAACGCATATCGAACAGACACGAAAAAAAGAGATCATCGTCATTGACGAACTCCCCTACATGGTCAACAAAGCCCGCTTGATAGAGAGCATCGCCAATCTGGTCAAAGACAAGCAGATCGACGGCATCAGCGAGATCCGCGACGAATCCGACCGCGAAGGCATCCGGGTCGTTATTGAACTCAAACGCGACGCCATGAGCGAAATCGTGCTCAACAACCTGTTCAAATCCACCAACATGCAGACGACCTTCGGTATTATCATGCTTTCCATCCTCAACCAGGAGCCGCGTGTTTTCCCGCTGCTGGAGATGCTGACGCACTTCATCAATCACCGAAAAACGGTTATTATCCGCCGCACCATCTTCGACCTTGAAAAAGCGAAAGCCAGGGCGCACATTCTCGAAGGTCTGAAAAAAGCACTCGACCACATCGATGCCATCATCAAGCTCATCCGCGCCAGCAAAGATACCGAAAGTGCCAAAGAGGGACTGATCACCGAATTCGGCTTCAGCCCGATCCAGGCACAGGCGATTCTCGATATGCGCCTGCAGAAATTGACGGGGCTTGAGCGTGAAAAGATCGAAAATGAACTTCAGGAGCTGTTAAAGCTCATTGAATATCTCGAAAGTATTCTGCGCAGCGAAGCGGTGTTAATGGGCATCATCAAAGACGAATTCAACGAAGTGATCGAACTCTATAATGATCCGCGACGCACCGATGTCGAAGATGACTACGACGATATCGATATCGAGGATCTGATTCCAAACGAGCCGATGGTCGTCACCATCACACATCGTGGATACATCAAGCGTGTACCACTCGTACAATATGAAAAACAGCGCCGTGGAGGAAAAGGCAAAACCGCCGTGACGACCTACGAAGACGACTTCATAGAGAGTTTCTTTACCTGCAACACTCACGACACCCTGATGTTCGTCACTGACCGCGGCCAGCTGCACTGGCTCAAGGTCTACCGCATCCCGGAAGGGTCACGCACTGCCAAAGGGAAAGCCGTCGTCAACCTCATTCAGCTTCAAGCCGACGAGAAGATCCAGTCCATCATTCCGACCACCGATTTCAGCGACGAAAAATCGTTGGTCTTCTTTACCCAAAACGGCATTGTCAAGCGCACCAACCTCAGCGAATTCTCCAATATCCGTAGCAACGGTGTGCGTGCCATCGTCCTCGATGAAGATGACTCGCTCATCACGGCCAAAATTGCAACGCCGGAAACCAAGTATCTCTTCATCCTGACCAAATACGCCCAGTGCATCAAGTTCGAAATCGAGAAGACACGCGAGCAGGGACGCAGTACCCGCGGCGTACGCGGCATTAAATTCAAACACGAAGATGACAAGGTTGTCGATGCCAACATCATCTCCAGCGACGAGCAGGAGATTCTGACAGTAAGCGAAAAAGGGATCGGCAAACGGACGACCGCCGGAGAGTACCGGCTCACCAACCGTGCAGGCAGCGGTGTGATCGCCATGAAACTCAATGCCAAGACCGGCAAACAGGTCGTCGGCTGTCTCATTGTCAATGAACAGATGGATATGATGGCACTGACCAAGGCGGGCAAGATGATCCGCGTCGATATGCAGAGCATCTCAAAGTCCAGCCGCAACACCAGCGGGGTTTACATCGTCAAGGGCGATGATGTCGTCAGTATCTCCCGCTGTCCGAAAGAGGAGAAGCCTGACGACGAACATGATGACGAAAGTCTGGAAAACGTCCAGATCGAACCTGAACAGCAATCATTTGATTTAGAATAATTTTTACGAGGAAACCATGAAACAGTACAACGTAGCTGTCGTCGGCGCCAGCGGTGCCGTCGGCGAAGAGATTTTACGCATTTTCGAAGAGATCGAATTCCCTATGGCCAAACTGGTACCGCTTGCCAGCAGTCGCAGTGCCGGGAATACCGTAGACTTCAAAGGTCAGGAACTTGTCATCAAAGAGCTGACCGAGACCGTTTTCGATGAAGAAGAGATTGAGATTGCCCTCTTCAGCGCCGGCGGTTCTGTGTCGGCAAAGTTCGCCCCTTTCGCCGCCGCGGCGGGTGCCGTGGTCATCGATAACACCAGCCACTTCCGCATGGACGGGGACGTGCCGCTCGTGGTACCCGAGGTCAACCCTGAAGATATCGCACAATGGAAAACCAAAGGCATCATCGCCAACCCAAACTGCTCGACCATTCAGATGGTGCAGGCACTCAAACCGCTCGATGAAGCCTATGATCTCATACGTGTCGACGTCAGCACCTATCAGGCGACCTCCGGTGCAGGCAAATCCGCTATGGAAGAACTAGTGCAGCAGATGCAGGATTTTTTCGCCTTCAAGCTCGATGAAAGCGAACACGCGAAGTTCCCGCATCAGATCGCGCTCAACCTGATCCCCCAGATTGACGTGTTTCAAGACAGCGGCTACACCAAAGAAGAGATCA
>JANTHE010000188.1 GCA_024762585.1 Sulfuricurvum sp.
GACATTTAGTGATTTACTGCTGAAATTGCAGGAATTCTGGAAAAACGAAGGCTGTAATATTGTGCAGCCCTACGATATCCCTGCAGGGGCGGGCACCTTTCATCCCGCCACCTTCCTGCGTTCGCTCGACTCGACGCCGTGGTCCGTAGCCTATGTCGCGCCCAGCCGCCGTCCCACTGACGGCCGCTATGGTGAGAACCCGAACCGTCTGGGGAGCTATTATCAGTTTCAGGCACTGATCAAGCCAAGTCCGGACAACATTCAGGAGCTTTATCTAAAAAGCCTCGAATACCTGGGGCTCAACCTCAAAGAGCATGATATCCGTTTTGTCGAAGACAACTGGGAGTCTCCGACGCTGGGTGCATGGGGATTGGGCTGGGAGGTATGGCTCAACGGAATGGAAGTGACGCAGTTCACCTATTTTCAGCAGGTCGGCGGGGTTGCCTGTGATCCGGTTGCGGTCGAGATCACCTATGGTACGGAGCGACTTGCCATGTATCTGCAGGGGGTCGATACGGTGTTTGACATTGTCTGGAACCGGAATAAACACGGAGATACACTCTACAGAGATATCCACAAAGAGGGCGAGATAGAGTTCTCGAAGTATAACTTCGAAGTGGCCGACACGGCGATGCTTTTTGCCGATTTCGATGCCAAGGCCGCCGAGTGTAAACGCGCGCTTGACGCAGGACTGCCGCTGCCGGCATACGATCTTTGCATGGCTGCCAGCCACACCTTCAACACACTCGATGCCCGCAAGGCTATTTCACAGACAGAGCGTGCCAACTACATTCTAAAGATCCGTGAACTTGCCAAAGGGTGCGCGGAACTCTATAAAGCGCAGGAACCTGAACGTCTTGAACGCGTAAAGGCGTAACCCGCAGCCAAGCGTATGAAACTGATCGGCCAGCTCGACAGAATTATATTTGAAGACGATGGCTTCTTTATCGGCCTGCTCGCTTCGGGAGAGAAGATCAGCGGTCATTATCATGACAGCACGCTTCGCAGTATTGAAAAAGCGGCCGTGACGCTGATAGGCGAATATGTTGAACATCCAAAATATGGCCGCACCTTCCAATTTCATGAGCTGAGCGTCAACCAGCACGAACTCTTTTTCTTTCTAAACCGCGTTGTTAAGGGGTTTCCCAAAAAGGTAACGGCGGAGCTGATCGAGCGCTTCGGTGAAGCTGGGCTTGTCGAAATTCTCGATCACGATATCGAACGGCTTGAAGAGTACTCGGGCATCAAGACCAAGAAGCTTGCACAGATACAGTCGCGCTGGAAACAGTTTCGTTCCATGCGGGCACTCGGCTCTTTTTTGGCGCCGTGTGATGTATCGCCCGCTCTGCTGACAACCATTGCCGGAGCGATGAAAGAGACGAGTGAACCCGTCAGCGCAATAAAGAACAATCCTTATATCCTGACAGCGATCGATGGTATCGGTTTCAAAAGAGCGGATACGATTGCATTAAAGATGGGAATTGAACGCAGCGATGAAAGACGTATTGCCTGTGCCATGGAGTATGCCATTGCGCAACGCTGTGAACGGGAGGGGAACAGCTGTATACCCAAGTCGGAGCTGTGGTATGAACTCGATGCGCTGATCGGCGGTGAGAGGGTGAAGCCACTGTTCGAATCCGTGCTTGCAGATCAGGTTTCAGCAGGAAAAATCCATCTGATGGGAGAGCAGGGGACACTGCTGTCGCCGCAGCGTCTGTATGATGCAGAGCGGCTGATTTTCGAAGAGATTCACAGGCGGTGCAAACAAAATGATACACAGCTCACCTCGGATCTGGATGCATTTCTGGCACAGTTTGAATTAACGCTGGGAACGCAACAGCGCCGCGCGGTCGAAATGCTGAACGAAGGGAGCAAAATGCTCTGCCTCATTGGCTATGCCGGTACGGGAAAGAGCACGACCTCACGCATGTTGCTGGAACTGCTGGCGACACGCTATGGCAGGGAGCAGATCATCACCTGTGCGCTCAGCGGCATTGCATCACAGCGTATTGGTGAGCTCAGCGGATTTGAGAGTGCGACGATCCAGAGTCTTTTGGTTCGCTTCGAGGAACGGGATTATATGCCCTACAAGGCAGTGCTGATTGATGAAGCTTCAATGATCAATGCCTTTATGTTTGCACGACTGTTGCGAAAGTGTCACCGCGATGCGACGGTGATTGTCGTAGGAGACGATGCGCAGCTTCCGCCTATTGGCGCGGGGGATGTGCTTGGTGATATTGTACGATTTGAACTCGTACCAGTGGCTACATTGACAAAAATCTATCGTCAAAACGAGGATCAGGCGATCGCGGTTATTGCAGATGCGGTTCGAAAAGGGGTAGCGCCTGATTTAAAAAAATCCTACACAGACTTTGAATTTCATTCGCTATCGACGCAGGGGTATTCAGACAGGCAAATCCTCATGGAACAGACGCTTCATGCATTGGTGCGCGAAGCGATGCAAGCGATTCCTGAAGGAAGAAGACTGCTGAAGGAAAAAGCGTTGTATGAATATCTTGCATATTTTCAGATCATTACACCGATGAAAGCGGGAATGCTCGGTACCGAAAACCTTAACCGTGTGCTTCAGGAGTACTTTAATCCCTCTGCCAAACAGTATGTCAGCAGAGCGGAGCGGCGTTTCGCACTGATGGATAAAGTGGTGCATATCAAAAATGACAATCTTCCGGCTTGGACGCAGAAGGGATATAAAGAGAAAACCGCATCGGAGATACGAAGAATCTATAACGGTATGATCGGTTTGCTTTTCCGTATCGATGAAGAATCGGAGCAGGTTTATGTGGTGTATCCCCTTGAAGAAGTTGTGGTATGTTACGACTATACACAGTTAAGTTCGCACCTCATGCTGGCGTATGCCCTGACGATTCATAAAGTTCAGGGGATGGAATACCGCCGGGTCGCAATGCCTGTATCTTCTGCACACACTGTCATGATGAATAAAAAACTGCTTTATACCGCGATTACAAGAGCAAAAGAGCATCTGACGCTTATAGGGGATGAACAGGTTTTTTCGCGGGCGCTTCAGCGAACCGATGTTGTAGCACGTCAGACGGTTTTGCAGTACCTTGTGGCATCAAAATCAAAATAACTTATATGTATTCAGCTAAAACTAATGACTTTAATATTACGATCTGTGATAAAAAAGTGAGAGTGTTTGGTTTATCGTGTCCCCAAACCCCTTATCGTGAAATGGAACCGGCTCATCAACAGTACCGTGATGATTGCTGCGGTACTGACAGCAAGGGTGGAACTGCTCTATGTGTTCGGAGGATTGAACCTATTGACATTTTTGACGACGATACATTACGGTCCATCACGTC
>JANTHE010000189.1 GCA_024762585.1 Sulfuricurvum sp.
ATCAGCGCAGACGCCGTTTCGCCGGTATAGTCATAATAGTGCGCTTTCGCCTGTTGCGGTTCGTGTTCGATGAAGCGTATCGCCTCCTGAATGGCGGCGGCAAAATCATGGCAGAGGGCCTGGTTGGCCCCGTAGAAGCTTTTGGTCGTAAAGATGTCGAGTGCGCTGAAATTCGCAAAGCCGGCGCTTTGCGCGTCGAGACAAAGCACTTCCATGCCCTCGTGCTGCGCTTCGATGCCTTCAAAATTGTAAAAATAGAGCCATCCGGCATCCGCACCCTCTTTCATGTATTTAAGATGCTCAAACCCGTTGGGTACGAACACGACCTGGTCCCGTTTGACTTCGATGCCGTTTTGGGCATAGTAGCGGCGGATGATCTCGAAGCCGATCGTATTGGTCACTTCGTTGGAGACCGGAGTGGTTACGGTGATGCTTCCGCCCTCTTTGAGCTTATGAAAGGAGTCCTTTTTCAGCAAAACGCCCCCCTGGGTCTCGAAATACATTCCCAGTGAAAGCATATCGTCGCTGAACTGTTCTATGAGGTGCAGCGGTTCGTTCGTGGCAAAAGCGATATTGCCCTGTTTCAGCTCCTCAAGGCCGTCGTAGTGTTCGTCGGGCTCGATGAGCTCCATCGTGATGCCGCGTGCTTCAAGCATCCCTTCGCGCATGGCGACAATAAAGGGAAGGTGGTCGGGGTTGAGAAACCATTCAATAGCGAGTTTGACACTGTTCATACGTTCATTCCTTGTTTGAGTTGTTTGATGTTCTTGGCGATGTCGCCTTCGAACGCGGCGCTGACGACACAGATCATCTCCGGTCCGAGCGCCGCTATTTCGTGGATATTGGTGACGTTGATGCCTCCGATGGCGCAGACGGGAACCATGAGTGCGGATTTGGCCTTGGCGATGACATTGGCGTTGACAATGCCCGAATGCGGTTTGGTCGGCGAGGGGAAAAAGGAGCCAAACGCCACATAATCGGCCCCGGCGTCCTCGGCCTCTTGCGCTTTGCGGACACTGCCGTAACAGGAGACGCCGATGATTCCCTCTTTGAAAATGGCTCGGGCTTTGTCAATGGGCATGTCGTCCTTGCCGATGTGCAGCCCGTCCGCGCCGATCTTTTCCGCCAGATAGGGCCGGTCGTCGATAATGAAGGGAACCTTGGCTGCGCGGCAGAGTGTTTGAAGATGACGGCAAACCTGTTCGACATCCTCGTCACGGTCGTGTTTGTTGCGGTACTGAACGACGTCGGCTCCGGCCTCGAGCGCTTCAGCGACCATTGCTGCTACGTTGTCGTCAGGCGTCAGGAGTTCATCGGTGATGACATAGAGTCCGTGAAGTTTATGCGACATGTGCCCCGCCTTGTTTGTGATTGACAGGACCGGGCCCGCTGCCAAGTCCCGGTGCGGCGCGAAGCGCCTCGGTAATGAACTGTTTGGCGGTCTCTATGGCACGGTCAAGCGGCTTGCCGAGTGCCAGACCGGCGGCAATGGCGCTGGAGTAGGAACACCCCGTGCCGTGCAGACTGTCCGTCTCGATCAGTTCGCTTTGAAAGATGCGTTTTTGATGCCCGACATAGAGCTGATCGATGCTGACGTTGCCCGTGGGCAGCTCCAGCGGAAGATGTTTGACCAGCACAGGGCAGGGGGCATTCATCACGGCATCGAGCGATTCGGTGTCGCCATGCTCATACCCAAACAGTTCCTTGGCTTCAAAGCGGTTGGGCGTAATGAGCGCTGCGTACGGAAAGAGTGTCTTCATGGCTTCTACCGCTTCGGGTTTGAGCAGCGAAGATCCCGCTTTGGAGATAAAGACGGGGTCGAAAACAGTGGGAATGTCCACTGTACTTAAAATGGAACGGACCGCATCGATGACAGGGACATCATAAAGCATCCCGATTTTGATCGCCGCGACGTCAAAATCGTCAAGCACGGAGCGGATCTGTGCTGCGACAAACGCCGGATCGACCGGTTCTATGGCCTGAACGCCGGTGGTGTTCTGCGCGGTGAGCACGGTGATGGCGGAGGTGCCGAAGACGCCGAAAGCCTCGAAGGTCTTAAGGTCCGCCTGAATACCCGCGCCGCCGGAGCTGTCCGACCCGGCAATAGTAAGGGCTACTTGCATAATCTCTCCTTTTGAAATGTATTATGCGCAATACGCCCGGCGTTTCGTAGGGAGAATTTGTCGATTGAGTGTTGTTGAATGAGATAATGATAATTCCTCGGTAAGGCTGAGACCGTAGAAGGTTTTTAGCGGTGCCCCTTAGATGCTGTGAATGCTAAAAGTGACGTAAAAAGAATGTCGGATTTGTGAAGCGTTTTATGGAAAATCAGTGTGACCTGCTCCTGAAAATTCGAGCCACTTCCAAAGTTAGAATATAATTTCTGACAGAAGGAAGCAGAGCATGAAGAAACGGTTTACAGAAGAGCAGATCGTCAAGATTTTACAGGAAGCGGAACGCAGCCATACGGATCAGGAGGTGATTCGAAAACACAACATATCCGATACGACGTTTTACCGCTGGAAGAAACTCTATGGCGGTATGGGCGTTTCCGAGGTGAAACGGCTCAAAGAGCTTGAAGCAGAGAATGCGAAGCTCAAGATTCTGGTGGTCGTGGACGAATACACCCGAGAATGCCTGGCACTGGAAGAGGCTTCCATCCGGGCGCATCATCTTATCGATACGCTCTCTCGCCTGATGACGCTGCACGGCAGGCCCAAGTTTATCCGCAGCGACAACGGACCGGAGTTTACGGCCAAGGCATTGATTGAATGGCTGACGGACAACCAGATCGGTCCAGCCTTCATCAAGCCCGGCTCGCCGTGGCAGAACGCTTACGTGGAAAGTTTCAATGGGAAGTTCAGGGACGAATGCCTGAGCCGGGAGTGGTTTTTACAACCGCAAAGATGCACAGGTCATGATCGAATGCTGGCGGCACCACTACAATCACGAGCGGCCTCACAGCTCGCTCGGTGATGAGCCGCCGGCAAAGGTTTCAGGCAGAAAACACGCCGCCTGATATAGAATTTAATTCTAACTCTGGAAATGAGACTAATTTTCGGGGCAGGTCACTTAGCAGGTCAGCATTCAGCATTAATAAAAAACCCATATTAGGCATTGCCGCCATAGAAGTATTGGGAGCTACATTGCTAGGAAATTTTTACACAATATTAGATAAAGCATCTGATGAATTAGAGGCCTATTATATTAATAATTCTAGTACTGTAGAAAGACCTACTGTTAGATGGTAATAACATA
>JANTHE010000190.1 GCA_024762585.1 Sulfuricurvum sp.
CAAAGTGCCATCATGGCCCCTGATCTTCCTGTTGCGCCGGACAGCGCCGCCACATTTATTGAGAAACTTTTGAAGCGGCATTCTTTTTCTGGCCTGATTGGCAGTTCACTCGGAGGGTTTTATGCAACACTTTTCTCAGAACGATGTCGAATTCCAGCGGTTTTGATCAACCCTTCCGTACATCCGGATAGAACGTTGGCACCCTATGTCGGAAGCAACCGCTTTTGGTGTTCGGGTGAAACGTTCGAGTGGAAACGGGAGTATCTGGACCAGCTCCGAACAATGAAACGTGGAGGTGGCAGATGCAGTACTCTGAAGCTCGTACTGCTGCAAACGGCAGACGAGGTGCTAGATTACCGTATCGCCGAAGCCGCATACAGCGGTTGTGAAATTGTTGTCGAGCCCGGCGGAAATCACCGCTTTGAGAATCTGCAGGAGTATTTGGGGTTGATTGAAGACTTTTTCAACCGATTATGATAATTTCGTCTGCACACCAGCGGGCAAGGTCCATTTCATGCGTAATGAGCAGCATGCCTACTTTATCGAGTTGACGCAGCAGCAGTTGCATCACATCCAACTGAATCACATTGTCCAGCGCTGATGTTGGTTCATCGAGCAGTAACAGATCCGGTTTCATCAGAAGTGCACGTAAGATAGAAGCCCGCTGCAGTTGGCCACCCGAGAGCTCGTGCGGTAATTTATTCAGCAAGGATTCTTTGATGCCCATCTCTTTTAAATAACCGGGCATATCCGTGAGCGAGGCGACATCTGAAATTTGATTGATGATGGGGTAAGAGGGGTGAAAGGAGCTGTATGGGTCTTGAAAGACCATCGTCGATTTTTTAGAATGAATATGACCTTTTTTCGGACTGAGATTGCCCAGTATCAATTCGAAAAGTGTGCTCTTTCCTGCTCCGCTCGGACCAACGATCGCTTTGATCTGACCAATTTCCAGTGTGAGGGAAAAGTCGCGGTAAAGCGGTATTTCAGGCGTAAAACCAAAATCAAGATGCTCTATCTTCAGGACCTGCATCAGCGGGTCTGGCCGTTGCCGTAAATCTTGAACTTATAGGTCGTCAGCCCCTCGATACCCATCGGACCACGTGCATGCAGCTTGTTGGTTGAGATCCCCACTTCTGCACCGAAGCCAAATGCCCCGCCGTCGGTAAAACGTGTGGAGGCGTTGACGTAGACTGCGGCCGCATCAACGGCATTCAAAAAGGCTTCAGCCGTTGTATAGTTTTCTGTGATGATCGCCTCACTGTGACCGGAACCGAAACGAACAATGTGATCAATCGCGCCGTCTACCCCGTCTACGGTACGGATATTGAGAATGTTGGCAAGGTATTCGGTATCAAAATCCTCCTCTGTTGCAAGGGAAATGTCAATGACTTTCCGGGTCTCGTCGCACCCCTTGAGTTCTGTATGGGCTTGTTCAAATGCCGTCTTGAGTTTGGGCAATGCATCGGTAGCAATGGCCTGATCTACCAGTAATGTTTCCATGGCATTGCAGACACCGGGACGATCTACCTTGGCATTGACAGCAATGCTTAGTGCTTTGACCAGGTCCGCATCTTTGTCAATGTAAGTATGGCACTGTCCCTTGTCGTGTTTGACAACCGGAACCGTTGCATGCTCACTGACGTAACGGATGAGTCCCTCGCCGCCGCGTGGCACGATCAGATCGACGAATCGGTCCATCTTGATGAGTTTGGCAACCCCTTCACGACTGGCATCCGGCAGCAAAGAGATCAATGCTTCTGACAAGTCGTTGCGTTTCAGGACTGCGCGCAGAATTTTGGCAATGGCAACATTGGAGTGCTGGGCCTCTTTGCCTCCTTTGAGCACGCAGACATTGTTACTTTTGAAACAGAGTGCTGCCGTATCGGAGGTGACGTTCGGACGGGATTCGTAGATGATGCCGATGACGCCGATAGGAATACTGACTTTTTCGATTTTCAGTCCGTCGTCAGTAACCCACCCGTCAAGCACCCGTCCTACAGGGTCTTTGAGCGCTGCGATTTCTTCTACCGCTGCTGCCATGCCGTCGATTCGCTTTTCATCTAGCAGCAGCCGATCCTTCAGTGCACTGTTGAGGTTGTTTTCCTCGGCAGCTTTCATATCCAGGGCATTGGCCTCGATAATATCCATTATTGCACTGCGAAGTGAAGCTGCCATCTCGCGCAGGATACGGTTTTTTTCCGATCCGCTGAGAAGCGCCAGCTCACGGCTGGCCTCTTTTGCTTCGCGTAAAAACTGTTCCATTGTTGTGTCCTTAAATATGGAGGTCACGTTCAAACCGTTCGTGGTATGAATACCGTATGATTTTTTTGCAGAAGTGCCTTTTTCCAGTGAAAGTATAGCGAAGACTCATTTTAGAAGCGCCTTTTATAAGTTGTTGTTGACTATTAAGTAATATATGGGCATAATTGCGCACTAAATTTTTAAAGAGGAATGGTCATGAAAAGAACATACCAACCGCATAATACGCCTCGTAAACGCACACATGGTTTCCGTGCACGCATGGCGACGAAAAACGGCCGCAAGATTATCAATGCACGTCGTGCCAAGGGCCGCAAGAAACTGGCCGCCTGATCCTGTTGAACGTGCTGAAACACAATCGGGAGTTTCAGCGTGTCTACCGAAAGGGCAAGAGCGCGCATTCGCATGCGCTTGTCCTGTTCTACCTCCCCGATGACACCACCGTATCTGTCGGATTCACTGCCAGCAAAAAAGTCGGCAACGCCGTAGCGCGCAACCGTGCCAAGCGCCGTATGCGCGCACTGTTTCGTGCGCGGGACAATGGGTTGCTCCCGGGCGCATACGTGTTGGTGGCGAAGGCGGAAACGGTGAGGGCACCGTATGAAACGCTGGAGCGCTCTTTGGTGAAAATGCTGAGGCGTGTCGGAGCTGTCAACGCATGATTCGGTGGCTGGTTCTGAAGCTGATCTGGGTGTATCAGCACAGTTTTTCGCTGATCGGGCGGGGCAGCTGCCGCTACTATCCGAGCTGCTCGGAGTATACGCGGCAGCAGTTTGAGAAAAACTCCCTTTCATCGGCTCTGTTTCGTTCGACGAAACGCATCCTGACCTGCAACCAGATGTTTCCGGGAGGAATAGATTATGTTGAGGTGAGCCGATTGCGGAAAAATCCGCAAAATTTAACCATTAATAGGATAAAGTACTGGCTCGTTCCAAAAGCGGATGAAGACC
>JANTHE010000191.1 GCA_024762585.1 Sulfuricurvum sp.
TCAATGGACAGTTTGGGGTTTACGCCGTCTGCTTATATCCTCGAGTCGCCCAAAGAGCTGCTTGCGCGTTTCGCTCCGAAGCTCGCAAACTATAAAGAGCATCGTGACCGGCTCGACATCGAGGGTACGTCGCGCCTCGACGTTGCACTGCGCTTTGGCACGATTTCGGTTCGGGAAATCCTGCGCTGGCTCGCCGCACGAAAAAAAGAGGGCATTGACACCGAACCTTTTTTCCGGCAGCTTGTCTTTCGTGACTTCTATGCCCATATGCTCTATCACTTTCCTTATCTTGGGCACAAGAATTACCGCTATACGTGGGGCGGCATCGGGGACGAGACAAAACACCGGGCCTTTTGTGAAGCGCGCACCGGATTTCCGGTCGTGGATGCCGCCGTAAGAGAGCTGCTGCAATCCGGCGAAATGCACAACCGGGCCCGCATGATCTGCGCCTCGTTTTACACCAAAGACCTGCTGCTGCCCTGGCAGTGGGGCGAGCGGTTTTTTGCCGCGCATCTCAACGACTACGATGCTGCTTCGAATATTCTCAGCTGGCAGTGGAGTGCCGGCACGGGCATCGACCCGCAGCCCTATTTTCGTATATTCAATCCCTGGCTGCAGAGTAAAAAATTTGATCCCGACGCTCGTTATATCAAACAGTGGTATCCGGAACTGGAATCAATCGATCCCAAGCACCTTCATGATGAAGCTTGGATGGCAGATCACTCTCCGAAAAGCTACTCCAAACCGATGGTATGCCACAAAGAAGCTGCCGCCAAGGCAAAGACGTATTTTAGCTATTGATTAAATATTAGTCTTTTTTTGTTTTCAGAGAAAACTGTATTCAGTATAATTCCACATAACTCACAAAGAAGCCTCAAAAGTCTTCATATGTTATCCAAACAAGTGTAGACAACCAATATGGCTTTCCGGGAAGAGTAAGCAATGGTAACACAAGACAACCCTTACAGTGGAATACCTCATAAATATGATAAAAACACCGGCCTCTTCGCCTGGTTCAAAAGGATCCGTGATTATCTCAACGGATATGCCGACTACAGACAATACCCAAGCCTCTCCCTCATCAAACTGTGGTCGCACGAGAGTCACGAACATCAACTCCTCACCAGTTATGTCGCTACCAACCTCTATTGGTTCGGAAGGCATCTGCAGCGGATCGAATCGACCCTGATCGATACGCTTGAAATATACGATAGTGTCGTCGATACAGACAAAGAGGCAGGTAAAGGCTATTACAAGCATCTGGGAATAGATCTGGAGTATAACAATGCCTCCGAATTTCTCAACAGAGCGATTTTCGGCGATCATCCCGCCAACCTTGCCATGATAATGGCAAATGCAAGGGAAAATGCCATTATCTGCCGTACCTATATCGATACCAATGCTTTTGGAGAAACGATCCGACTTCACAAGCTGTTTGAATCCTATGCAAGAACCGCCGACGTCATCGACTACCGTTTTATCGATGAGGCACTTTCGCTTATCAATGAGATATGGGGGATTATGTCCCGCGGTCTTGTACGCAAAAAGAGCGATCATTTCATCCGGCTGGGCAAACTAGTCGAAAAGGTCGACTTGCATCTGCGCCACGGAGAAGATGCGGCAGAAACAAGCGCCTATCTGCACAATATCCTGATTACAGCCCGAAGAATCGCACCAGATGCCGATATAACTATCAGAAAACCGAACGATAAAGAAAATCTCGATGCGATCAACCTGTTGATCAACCAGCTGGTGACAGACTGAATGGCGTAAAGCATCTCTTATTAAAGATACATTATGATGTGTATACTTCTCACACCATCTCTGTAAAAGCGATGTGACAAAGTCTTATGGCACATGAAGCCCAGAAATAATACTTGAATGAAAACATGAAAGGGAGATTACATTGATCGACAAAACCGACAAACTACACGAAAAGTTCTGGGAAATTTTTTCCAAACAGGATAGACAGAAAGTCGACGAATTTCAAAATTATATGGACAAGTTCGCTGTAAATTTCAATCTTTACAAAGATGGGAATTTCATCGAACGCTCCTTACCTTTTGATGTCGTGCCCCGCATTATCTCGAAGGCAGAGTTTTCCAAAATGTCGCGAGGCCTCGAACAGCGCATTACGGCACTGAACCTCTTTCTCGAAGACCTTTACACCGACGCGAAAATCGTCAAGGACGGCATTATTCCCGAGACCTTTATCCACCAGGCAAAAGGGTATCTCAAGGAGTTCGAGGGCTTTTCACCCTCCAAGAAGATCCGTACGCATATCAACGGCATCGATCTGGTCAAGGACACCAAAACCAACGACTGGGTCATTCTCGAAGACAATCTGCGCGTTCCCAGCGGTGCCAGCTACCCGCTCTCGATCCGCGATACCTACCGCAAGATCTATCCCGAATTTTTCGAAAGCCTCAAGATCGAGCCGATCAAACAGTACCCTTCTTACCTGCGCGATGCGATGGATTACGTCAACACCGGCGGGATCAACGTCGTACTCACACCCGGACGTTACAACTCGGCGTATTACGAGCACAGCTATCTTGCAGGGCAGATCGGCGCAGAACTGGTACGTGCCGCCGAACTAGTCGTAGAAAACAAGGTGCTCTATTTCAAAAACTTCGATGGACGCCGTATCCGGGTCGGTGCCGTCTACCGACGGCTGGATGACGATTTCCTTGATCCCGATTTTTTCAACCCCGAAAGCCTGATCGGCGTTCCGGGAATTATCGAAGCCTATCTCGCAGGCAACGTCGCAATCATGAACGCACCAGGCAACGGCGTCGCGGATGATAAAGGGATCTACTATTTTGTTCCGCAGATGATCAAATACTATCTGGACGAAGAGCCGATTATGCACAACGCTCCGACCTACCTGCCCTATTTTGAAAACGATAAAAAATATATCTTCGACAATCTGCATAAACTCGTTGTCAAGGATGTGGCAGAAGCCGGCGGATATGGTGTCATGTTCGGTCACGCGATGTCCGAAATTCAGCTAGAAGACCTCAAAACGATCATCGAGGCGAATCCGCGCCGCTTTATCGCGCAGGAGCTCATCGAGTTTTATGATGAGGATTGCCTGATCAACGGTGAGCTTAGTCCACGCAAGGCCGACTTTCGGGCCTATGTCGTCATGGGCGAAAAGGTCAATGTCTGGGAGTGCGGCCTGACACGCTATGCAATAGA
>JANTHE010000192.1 GCA_024762585.1 Sulfuricurvum sp.
TTTGTAACATGTACTTGTCTATAATGTATTAATTATTTTATTTTAAAATAGTTTTACGTTTATATTTCTTATACTCTTGATAATAAAAAGTATCGATATAAGAACTCGGTTAACTTTTTGAGGATTCTGGCGGTTGAAATGCGTTTCAACCAGCTTTATTCCGCTAAAACATGAAGGAGATAATATGGCAAGTGGTGCAATGACTCCATACCCTGGAAATGTTCCTGTATGGACAAATACAAACAATTGTAAAGCATGTGACATCTGTGTATCGGTCTGTCCGTCAGGGGTGTTGGGAATGCGTTACGATTCTACATCGACATTGGGTGCGATGATTTCGATTGACCATCCCGAGGCATGTATCGGCTGTAACGAGTGTGAATTGACCTGTCCGGACTTTGCAATTTACGTAGCAAGTAAGGCAGAGTATAAATTCGCAAAATTGACAGATGATGCAAAAGAGCGTCAAGCGCAGATCGTTGCGAATAACTATATGTCTCTAGATCAGCAAGGAGTGAAGTAGCTATGGAAATGAGAGAAGTAATATCAACCGGAAACGACCTGGCCGCTATGGCAGCGGTCGATGCAGGCTGCCGCTTCTTTGGCGGTTATCCGATCACCCCGTCCTCTGAAGTCATGCATACCATCTCCGACCTGCTTCCGCGTGTCGGCGGCGTTGCGATTCAGATGGAAGATGAAATTGCAGGTGTCGCGGCCGCAGCCGGAGCCGGCATGTCCGGCGTTCGCACGCTGACGGCGACTTCAGGCCCGGGTATTTCACTTAAAGCAGAAAACCTTGGATTGGCACAGATGGCGGAAGTACCGCTTGTTGTTGTCAACGTCATGCGCGGCGGTCCGTCCACCGGTCTTCCGACACGTGTTTCGCAAGGCGACATTCGTCAGGCGAAGAATCCGTCACATGGAGATTACCGTTCTATCACACTCTGCGCAGGTAATCTGTCAGAGTGTTACACTGAGACGGTGCGCGCCTTCAACCTGGCCGACCGGTTTATGCAGCCGGTGTTCGTGCTGTTAGATGAAACCATTGGCCATATGCATGGAAAAGCGGTTATTCCGACACAAGAAGAGGTAAAAAACGGCATTGTTCCGCGTAAAACGTTCGACGGTGCCCCCGAAGATTATCTGCCGTACGAATGCGAGTGGGATCAGCCGGCAGTGCTTAACCCGATGTTCAAAGGGTATCGTTACCACTTCACGGGGCTGCACCATGATTCAAAAGGTTTCCCGACTGAAGAGATCGAGACCTGCCGCAAACTGATTCAGCGCCTGGAAGATAAAGTCATGGCGCATACCGATGAGCTGGAACTTAACGAAGAGTTCATGCTTGACGATATGACTGGCGAGGAGGGTGAAGTGCTTATCATCGCCTACGGTTCCGTTTCTCTGGCAGCGAAAGAGGCCATCCGTCACCTGCGGGCTGAGGGAATCAAAGCAGGTCTTTTCCGCCCGATTACCATCTGGCCTAGCCCGGAAAAAGCTATTAAAAAGTATACGGATATGATCAAAAACGTTCTGTGTGTCGAACTGAATATCCGTCAGTATACGGAAGAGATTGAGCGAGTCTCCGGCAGACTGGACCTTGAGGGTCTTTACAAGGTCAATGGTCGCGCAATCTCTCCATATGAAATCGTCAATAAAGTAAAAGAGGTATTCTAATATGGCATTTAATTATGACAAATATTTAAGACTTGAAAAGATGCCGACACTCTGGTGTTGGGGGTGTGGTGACGGGGTTATACTCAAAGCCTTCATTCGTGCCGTTGACAAGCTCGGCATCAGCCGTGACGATGTTTGTGTCGTTTCGGGCATTGGCTGTTCGGGGCGTTTCTCTTCATACATCGATTTTAATACGGTGCATACGACACACGGTCGTACTGTTGCGTTTGCCACCGGTGTCAAACTGATGCACCCGGACAAATACGTTGTCTGTGTCGCCGGTGACGGAGACGGCCTGGCGATCGGCGGCAACCATACCATTCATGGTTGCCGTCGTAACATCGACATGACCCTGATCCTGATCAATAACTTCATCTATGGACTGACCAACTCCCAGACGTCTCCAACGACACCGCAGGGAATGTGGACGGTTTCACAAAAATCCGGCAATATTGATCCGACATTCAATGCGACCGATCTAGCAATTGCTTCCGGTGCATCTTTTGTAGCACGTGAAAGCATGCTTGACCCGAAAAAACTTGAAAAAGTGATCGTCAAGGCGCTGCAGCACAGAGGGTTCTCTTTTCTCGATGTTCTCTCAAACTGCCACATTAACCTTGGCCGTAAAAACCAGATGCAATCTGCAATGGCGAATCTGGAGTGGATTGACAGCATTACGCTTCCGAAGAAAAAGTGGGACGCGCTTCCCGATGATGAGAAACTCAACAAGTTCCCGACCGGCGTCTTGAAAGAGGACACTGAGGTGCGCGAATACTGTGACATGTACTATGATGACGTCATTGGCTTCCATCAGGGCAAGCGTGGCAAAATCACGCAAGACGACTTCAAGAAAAAGATCTAAAGGAGACACAATGGCTAGAAAAATTATGCGCTTTACGGGCGTCGGTGGACAGGGTGTTCTTCTTGCAGGCGAAATTTTTGCTGCTGCCAAGATCAAGCTGGGTGGATATGGTCTGAAAACCGCGACCTATACGTCTCAGGTGCGCGGTGGTCCGACGGTAGTTGATATCACACTTGACGATGATGAAATATTTTACCCTTATGCAAACGACGGTGAGATCGATTTCATGCTTTCAGTTGCACAGGTCAGTTATGATTTGTTTAAAAACGGTGTTTCTGAAGGCGGTATAATCGTAGTCGACCCGAATCTGGTACATCCGACTGACGAGGATCGTAAAAAGTGGAGAATTATCGAAATTCCTATTATTACGATTGCAAAAGAAGAGGTCGGTAATGTCATTACTCAATCAGTCGTCGCGTTGGCAATTGCCAATACGCTTGAAAATGCTATCGACAAGCAGACATTGATTGATACGATGCTCTCCAAAGTACCGCCTAAAGTTCATGATGCGAATCTGAAAGCTTATGAACTTGGCGAGAAATACGCTAAAGAAGCGCTGGCGAAAGCGGCGTAATATAAACCAAAGCGGTTTCGGCCGCTTTTTTTA
>JANTHE010000193.1 GCA_024762585.1 Sulfuricurvum sp.
ACGTCGCTGAGCGCCTTGACATGCTTGGTGTACTGCTCGGGCCCGGTGCCGCAGTTGAATCCCAGCGAGAGGATGTCAAAGGGCTCCATAATGACGGCGAGGGTCTGGGCGTCGGTACCGATAAGCATCGTACCGGCCAGTTCGATGGTGCCGGAGACCATGACGGGTACATCGGTGCCACGCGAGGCGTTGGCTGCTTCGCACGCGTGCAGGGCCGCCTTGATCTGCAGCGGGTCCTGGCAGGTCTCGAGCAGGAAGACATCGCAGCCGCCGTCGATCAGCCCCTGCGCGCATTCGGTGTAGCCTTCGAGCATCTCATCATAATGCATATGCCCCAGCGAGGGGAGTTTGGTCCCCGGCCCGATGGAGCCGAGCACATAGCGCGGATGCTCGGGAGTACTGAACTGATCACAGACCTCTTTGACCCGTTGTGCGCCCGCTTTGGAAAGTTCGTAGGCGCGGTGGCCGATGCCGTATTCGTCCAGTACCCAGGAGAAGGCGCCGAAGGTGTTGGTGGTGATCAGGTCGGCCCCGGCATTGAGGTAGGCGTGGAAAATTTCGCGCATAATGTCGGGGGCGGTGACGTTTAGAAGTTCGTTGCATCCCTCGTTGCCCTCCCACGCGGCTTCGGGGATCTGGTCGTGGCGCTGCTGAAGCTGCGTTCCCATGGCGCCGTCAATGATGAGAGGGCGATGTTTGATGGTTTCTAGTATCTGGTCTTTAGTGGACATTCACACGCTTTTTGAAGCGCATTCTAGCGTAGCGGAGCATAAGTGGTGATGAGGGTGTACGCAGCCACGCGTACTTTCAGGCACTCTTTATAGCTATTGAGCTTTTTGTTTACTGTCTACCATCCAGGCCGTCGGCTTGGTTTTTCCCAGTTTTTTCAGTTTTAGCTTCTCTTCCCGACTCAGATTGCGAGAGCGGGTGTCTGTTTTATGGCTGTAAATCATTGATTATCCTTTTTATTTTTATAAGATGCATTTTTTATGCGAGTGCAATTTTAATGCGGTAAGGCAAATGAATTATTACAAAACCGCTACAAACACTTCTAACCTCGCCGTAATGGTAGACGCGCTATTATGTCAAATAAATTTGGGTGCCAAAAAAGGTGCCCCAAGGGGCTAAGACGATGAAAGTGACACTTGCACAGATACCGCATATCGCCAACCGGGTGGCGACCGAACTGGCGCGCAGCGGTCTTGTGACGATGACGCAGGGCATGGACCCGATTGTCGCCGAAGCGCAAAAAGTGCTTGAGCAGAGCGTGAAGCAGGAAGCCGCGCTCGAGGCGCGCGTTAAGGAGATCGTCAACGAAAATGAGGATGAGATCGACTTTTACCAGGCTGACGACCGTCAGCTCTTTTTCATGATCAAGAAAAAACTGGCACCCGAATACGGCGTTATCTTGTCGTATGAGGAGCGCTTTTCTGATCTGGCACACAAGATTCTTAATGCCATCTATGAAGAGGACCTGATCAATTACGATGTCAGCGAGAATCGTCTCAAAAACATTATTTATGACGGAATTACCGCCTTTATTGCCGATAACGACGAGATCGAGCGTGCGGTCAACGAGAAGATGAGAAGCTTTCAAAAACAGCTGATTCCGGGAACGGACGAATACGAACTGCGCTATGAAAAACTGTACCGTGAAGAGCTGAACCGCAGAGGGTTGTCATGAAACCGGTCTGGATCTATCTTGAAAACGGCACACTCCTCGAGGCGAACAGTTTCGGCGCCGACACGACAAGCGTAGGGGAGATCGTTTTCAACACCTCGATGAGCGGCTATCAGGAGATCGCGACCGATCCGTCGTACGCCGGGCAGTTCGTGACCTTCACCATGCCCGAGATCGGCAATGTCGGCGCGAATGCGGAAGATATGGAGAGCACTGCGGCGCATGCCAAGGGGATTATCGTCCGGCAGTACCAGCCGCGCTACTCCAACTTCCGGGCAGAAGAGTCGCTGGATGCTTTGTTGGTACGCCACGGCGTCATGGGCATTTGCGATATCGATACCCGTTTTCTGACCAAGATGCTACGCAGTGAAGGAGCCATGATGATGGTCGCCTCGACGCAGATCAGTGACAAAGAAGAACTCAAAAAAGTGCTGGAGGACTCCCCACGCATTGAAGAGGTGAACTACATCGAACAGGTGAGCACCAAGAAGGCGTATAAACATGAACACGGTACTTATGACGCTACACGGTTCGAGTACCGAAAAGCGCCCGAAGCGATGGCAAAGATCGTCGCGCTCGATTTCGGCGTCAAGCGCAACATCCTCAACGAGCTGACGCAGGCGGGCATCGCTGTGGAAGTTGTGCCCAACGCTATCGAGGCAGAGACGCTGATTGCGCGCTACAGCGCCAAAGAGATAGACGGGGTGTTCCTCTCCAACGGTCCGGGCGACCCGCTCGTGTTGAAACGTGAGCAGGAGACCATCAAGCAGCTCATCGCGGCAAAGGTGCCGATGTTCGGTATCTGTCTGGGGCACCAGCTGCTCTCCATCTCGCACGGCTACGAGACCTACAAGCTCCGTTTCGGCCACCACGGCGGAAACCACCCGGTGAAGAATGTCAAGACCGGCATGGTCGAGATCACGGCGCAGAACCACAACTACAATGTGCCCGAAGCAGTGACAGAGATTGCTGAAGTGACGCATACCAATCTGTTTGACGGCACCATCGAAGGGCTGCGCTACAACGACGCACCGATCTTCTCGGTACAGCACCACCCCGAAGCCAGTCCCGGTCCCAAAGACAGCGAGTACGTCTTTGGCGAATTTCTTTCGCTGATCCGGCGTTAACACTTTTGTAACGTTCCGGACGTATACTTTTTAAAAACAGTGGAGAATTGATATGACCGGTATTGAATGGGGCGCTATCATTACGTTTGCCTTGCTCGGTTCGGTCGGCCACTGCATCGGGATGTGCGGTGGATTTATCGTCACTTACACGACCGCCAAAATCAAACCGGAGTTCTCCAAAGCCCAGAGTGCATTTTATCACTTCCTCTATAATATCGGCCGGGTCACTTCCTACACGGCCATGGGTGCCCTGTTTGGGTTTTTCGGTTCG
>JANTHE010000194.1 GCA_024762585.1 Sulfuricurvum sp.
TGTGTCTTTATTGAAACGCTCGAAGAACTCGGCAACTTGCTCCACACGCATTGTCGGCAGTTCGAGCACTTTGGTGTGCATTTCACTTAAGAACAGCAGGCCGCTTTTTAGTTTTGACGGCATTTGAAGGTCGATGCGCGGTTCGATCAGTTTCGGTTCAGTATGTTCTCTGTCGTCTCCATAGATGCGATAGCTGTAGGGCTTGGCTATATCATGATAGAGCGCTGTCAGTTTGAGCAGCATCGACTCCTCTTTCAGCTCTTTTAGCACCATCATGACATGCGTGAAAAGCGTGGCTTCACGATGGTATCGGTTTCCCTCCTTGAGGGTTGTCAATGTGTAAAGCGAGGGAAAGACAGCACCGAGTACACCCAGCTCGAAAAGGGTTTCGAAAAAAAGGTGTGCTTCGGGAAGCACAAGGACTTTTTGCATCTCTTTCCAGACCCGATCGGGCTGCAGGTAGTCCAGCTCTTCTTGCATGGCGTAGACCAGCACCCGCGTCGCAGGATGGATTTTCCACGTTTCTCCGAATGTGGCGCGAAAGCGAGCCAGTCTCAGTACGCGCATGGGATCCTCGGCGAACGCATCTGACGTGTGCCGCAGCAATCGCTGCCGGATATCCTCTTTTCCGCCGAAAGGATCTATATACTTTCCGGTCTCCTCGTCGTAGGCAATGGCATTGATCGTCAGATCGCGACGCTTCAGATCATCTTCGATCGTCACACCGGCCGTTTCTACTTCAAAGCCGTTGTATCCTTTGCCTTTTTTCCGTTCCAGCCGCGCGAGAGCCAATTCGCTGCCATCTGGTTGTAAAAATACCGGGAAGTCCTTGCCGACTTGTTTCAGATGGGAAAATTCCGAGGGCAGATAGCCTACGGCCACATAATCTTTGTCAGTGATTTCGCGTTTCATCAGCCTATCTCTGACAGCACCGCCGACAAGGTATATTTTCTTTGATGGCATCATGCAAGCCTTTTTGTAATCGCCCGCGGCATTATTTTAAATCCTGTGCAAAAATTTAGAATTGCGACTGAATATTTAATTGTACTGTGCAGGGGGTTAGGGGAGAATTATCTTAAGGGGCTCCCATCAACCAAATGTGACCCGGAAAGATTTTGGAACAGCTTATCTTCCCAATGCTAATATCATTTTGAAACAATAGGAGCAAAACCATGCAAAAATATATCTGTACCGTATGCGATTACGTGTACGACCCCGAACAAGGCGATGAAGATGGCGGCATCAAACCGGGAACCCCATTTGAAGATATCCCGGAGGAGTGGGTCTGTCCGCAATGCGGTGCCACTAAAGAGGATTTTGAGCCGTATGAAGAGTGAACACTATTTATGAGCATCAATTTTAATCGTATAAATTTACAGAGCAGGAAAAATCTTCTTCTGTATTTCTATATAATACTACAGGGTTTTTAGAGGTACCCAACAGTTTTAAAACTCCAATGACGCCTCTTTGCTCTTCTGCACATAGAGCAGAACGTTCATGAAGCAGTATTGGTCCACCTCGTCTTTGCCCTCATGCTGATACTCCATTAAATACTCGAACCCATCAAGGGTGATCTCTTTGACTTTTTTCAGGTGTACGGCATATAAGAGCAGATCGGCCAGATCGCTGACCGGAATCATCTCTCTGAAGTTTTTGCCAAACTGGTCGATGTATGCATCGCAGATATCCTCGTTTGACATAAACAGAAACCAAAGCAGGGTGTCATCGATCTTTTCGGGGGCGTTTACCTGTTTCACAAAGCGCTCTAACAGGGGTGCGTTTTGCGCGATTTCAGTCAGCTGTTCAGTGGCCTGAGCTTTTAAAAAGTCGATTCGTTCATCGGTCAGTTTACCGTTTCTGTAGTTGTCCAGCACGGCTGGTGCAATTTGAAATGTATGCATGTTTTCTCTCTTGATTATCTAATGGTCTATGACGAGCAGCTGACATGCGATATGCCGGCGATGTCGAAGAGCTCCTGCGGTTTTTGACGGTAGTACTTCTTCTCGATCTCCACGGATTGTTCCGCGTACGGATCCGTCATGACCTCCTGCAGCTCTCGCAGGAGCGTGTAGTCTCCCTGTTCGGCCTGCCGATAGGCCGGAACGAGAAACCACTCGCGCAGCGTATATTTGGGATTGACGGCTTTCATCTTCTGCGAGAGCTGTTTGCGTGCGTCTGGTGTTTCGGTGATGCTTGCGTGTAGATGCATCTTCCACTCCTCCAGCCACTGCGACCAGCGTTCGGCAAGTGCTTTGTCCAAGATGGCGTCACCGTAAAAGCTGTTCGCCAGCGGTCCGATATCGTCAGGCAACGAGGAGAGTTCTCGAAAGAAAATGGTGTAGTCGACGGAGGTCTCCACCATCAGGGTGACGAGCGTTTTGAAGAGCGCCGGGTCGAACTGGCTCAGGCCCAGTTTGGCCGCCCACATCTTCTGAAGTTCCCACTGCATATGTGCCGGAAAGCTGTTTTCGATCTGCTCAAGCCGTTGCAGCGCCTCGGGGTTCGATGTCAGCAGCGGCTTGAGCGCGGCACAGAACATCTTGAAGTTGCGCTCGGCCGCCTTGGGCTGATTAAGAAATGAAAAATGCACTCCGCCGCCTGTCCACGGCTGGTACCTCGGGTCAAACAGGTCGATGAAGCCGAACGGACCGTAATCGAGTGTGAATCCGCCCGCAGCACAGTTGTCGCTGTTGAAATTCCCCTGGCAGTAACCCACCCTGATCCATTCGGCCACCAGCGAGGCGAGGCGCGTTCGGAACTCGGCAGCCAGCAAGAGCACTTTTTCATGCAGCGGCAGGGCGGCATCGATGGCATCGCCGTATTCGCGCTCGATGAGGTGCAGTACCATCATTTCGAGCTCTTTCAGCGCTTGGGGGTGTTCGTGTTTGCGCGCGCGCCTGCCAAACAGCTCGACCTGGCCCACCCGGATGAACGAGGGGGCGACCCGCGTCGTGATGGCGACTTGCTCTTCAATCATCACTTCGGGATCTCTCGAGTACGAGCCGTTCGTAAACCACGGCCGAGCGACCGTTTCGGTCTGCGAGGCGTACAGCGTCAAC
>JANTHE010000195.1 GCA_024762585.1 Sulfuricurvum sp.
CTGCTCGATGAGATCCGCATGCTGATCGACAACTGCACTTTCACCTATACCCGCCAAAACGAGATGAAGGGACTCGGCGATGCCATCTACAAGGGAAAGGTGCTTGTCGGAGAGAGCGACCCTTTCGCCGTCATCCTTGCCGATGACCTCTGCATCAATCCCGAGGGTGACGGAGTACTGCGGCAGATGATCGATCTTTACAACAAATACAAGTGCTGCGTCGTCGCCATCATGGAGGTGCCCAAAGAGCAGGTGCATAAATACGGCGTCATTTCAGGCAAAGAGATCGAGGAGGGGGTCTTTATGGTCGACGACATGGTCGAAAAACCCGACAACGACAAAGCACCCTCGAACCTTGCCATCATCGGCCGCTACATCCTGACCCCCGATATTTTCAGTGTCATCGAAAAGACCAAAGCAGGCAAGAACGGCGAACTCCAGATCACCGACGCGCTGCTGACGCAAGCGAAAAAAGGGATGGTGCTGGGCTACAAGTTCAAAGGCAAGCGTTTCGACTGCGGCAGTGTGGACGGCTTTGTCGAGGCGACGAACTATTTCTACGAGCTCGAAAACGCCCCGAAAAAAGAAGCGAAGACAAAATAGTATCAATCGGAATCCGGTAGACTTCTGTATATAATCTGTATATAAATAAAAAAAGGATTCCGATGTCATCGAAAATCTACTGCCTCGCCTCGTTCCGTCCCAAAGCGGGAAAAGAGGAGGCGCTGTTCCGCGTCCTGCAGGCGCTCGAGCCCAATACACTGCGCGAAGACGGATGCGAACGCTATGTCGTCACGCGGCATATTGAAAACCCTTTCGCCGAGGGAGAGTCCTACCCGATCGTTTTCAACGAGGTGTGGCGTTCTCGCAGTGATTTCGAATCACACTGCGCCCGGCGAGAGATCGTGGAGTTTTTTCAGCGCGAATGCGTGGATGAAAGCGGGCTCGTCGAAGCGTACAATGTCTGTGTCTATACCGACGAACCGTTAGAGTACGACCAGCCTCAGTGATCGCAGCCGCAATGCTCGTCGTGGTGATGCTGCTGATGGTGCAGCAGCTCCTGCGCGGCGTCGTCGTCGAGCTGGCCGACCTCTTTGATCAGCGCTTCGAAGACGATGGTCTGTCCCGCCAACGGATGGTTTCCATCGAGTACCGCTTCTTCGCCGCGAATCTCCTTGACCGTGTAGATGATGACGTCGTCGGGGTCCGTTTCGCTATGCCCGTCGAGTTCCATACCGACGGCGAGATCTTCGGGCAATTCATGCAGGGACTCCTCGACGACCAGTGAGCCGTCGTAGGCGCCGAACGCCTCTTCGGGCTGCAGCGTCACCGCAAGCGTGTCGCCGACCTCTTTTCCCTCGAGCGTCGCTTCGACTCTGTCGAAAATCTGCCCGTACCCGCCGTGCAGATACATCAGATTATCTTCACTGTAGAGTTCTTCGCCCTCCGGGCTCGTCAAGCGATAGTCAATGGTCACAAGGCTGTTTTTCGTAATAGGCATCGATTCCTCCTGATGGGTAATTATACGCTATAAGTGCTTTTCTAAGACGCTCTGGGCTACAATCGTCTATCACCATTGACAGGAGCATTTATGCAATCACAAAAACCTTATCTGGAGTCCATGCCCGATGAGAATGGTTATTTCGGAAAGTTCGGCGGCGCCTTTATTCCGCCGCAGCTCGAGGAGCCGTTTAGAGAAATTCGTGAAGCGTATGAGAAACTTTCCAAATCGCATGAGTATCTGCATGAGCTGCGTAAAATTCGCAAGCATTACCAGGGGAGGCCCACGCCGGTCTATTATGCAAAAAATCTCAGCGACTTCTGTGGCGGCGGTCAGATTTACCTCAAACGCGAAGACCTTAACCATATGGGCGCGCACAAGCTCAATCACTGCATGGCCGAAGCGCTGCTGGCCAAATACCTGGGCAAGAAAAAGCTCATCGCCGAAACCGGCGCGGGGCAGCATGGCGTCGCACTGGCGACTGCGGCCGCCTATTTCGGGCTGGAGTGCGAGATCCATATGGGCGAGGTCGATATTGCCAAGGAGCATCCCAATGTCGTGCGGATGAAGATTCTGGGTGCGAAGGTCGTGCCGGCCACGCATGGTCTCAAGACGCTCAAAGAAGCGGTGGACTCGGCCTTCGAAGCCTACCTGGCCGATACGGATACGCAGATGTTTGCCATCGGTTCCGTTGTGGGACCGCACCCGTTTCCGAGAATGGTGCGTGACTTTCAGTCCGTGGTCGGTTTCGAAGCCAAAGAGCAGTTTTTCGAGATGACGGGCAAGCTGCCTGACCATGCGGTTGCGTGCGTGGGCGGCGGTTCGAATGCCATGGGACTCTTTTCGGGCTTCATCGAGGACCCGGTGGCGCTGCATGGCGTCGAACCGTTGGGGCGGGGCGCAAAACTGGGCGAGCATGCGGCAACGTTGACCTATGGAGAAGAGGGCGTCATGCACGGGTTCAACTCCATCATGCTTAAAGACGCCGAGGGCAATCCCGCCCCCGTTCACTCCATCGGTTCGGGCATCGATTACCCCTCCGTCGGGCCGGAACACGCCTATCTACGCGACATCGGACGGACGACGGTCGGTACCTGTAATGACGATGATGCGATCAACGCCTTTTACAAACTTTCGCAGCACGAGGGCATCATCCCGGCACTGGAATCGGCCCATGCGGTCGCTTACGCCATGAAACTGGCCAAAACGCATCCCAAAGATGCCATACTTGTCAATCTCAGCGGACGCGGCGACAAGGATATTGATTACGTTGTCGAGCACTATCCCATTCCGCAAAAATAGTGCGATAGCGATAGATTTGATGTGGTGACGATGGATTTAAAAGATACGTTTTGTGGGAGGTTTGTATGGAGAATGAAAAATGGATACCGCTTGAAAAGTATGCTTCGAAGCATAAAATGAGTCTGTACCAGGTAATACAGAAGGTCAAGCGCGAAGAGCTGCGTTCCGAAGTCGAGGAGCGGAACGGAAGAAAGGTGACCTATATTGTCATCGATGCTGAGGT
>JANTHE010000196.1 GCA_024762585.1 Sulfuricurvum sp.
CGAACATTTCGATCGCAATGATGGCGTCGAATTTTCCTTCCAGATCGCGATAATCGCGCAACATCACCTCTACGGCTCCATCGACGTCGTGGGCGCGAAATCGGGCCTCGCAGAGTGCCTTTTGCTCTTTTGAAAGCGTGACGGTGGTCACGTCGCAGCCGCGATCTTTCGCCAGGTGAAGCGCCATGGAACCCCATCCCGAACCAATTTCGAGTACCCGCGAACCGGGTGTGACACGGAGCTTGTCCGCCAGTAGCGAGATTTTGCGCTGCTGCGCCAGATGCAACGGTTCATCAGGCTCCTTGAAGACGGCCGCGGAATACATCATGGTTTCGTCGAGCATGAGCGAGAAGAATTCGTTCGAAAGGTCGTAATGTTCGGAGATGTTCTTGCGTGAGCGCGTCTTGGAATTTTTGCGCAGCAGGTGTTTGACACGGTTGAAGTGCGGCAGCAGGTTGTAGACGGATAATCTCCGTTCATCTTCGCTGCGCGCCTGCAGCCTTTCGGAGTTGATCAAAGCCAGGCTGACCAGTGCGGTCAGGTCGTCACTGTCGAAATCGCCGTCCATATAGCTTTCGGTAAAGCCGATGTCGCCAAAAAGAGCGATGCGTCGAAACAGGGCGCTGTTGTGCAGTACAAGTTCCGCTTTTGGCGCGGTCTGGTCGCCATAACGCGCGCGGGTGCCGTCGGGGTAGATGACGTGCAGGTCACCTGTCGTGATGCCGGACAAAAAGCGGTGTCCGAAACGGTTCCAGAATCCTTTCATTGCTAATACCTCCTGAGTTGGTCTGCGGGCAGGGCGGTGTGCCATGACAGCCCTTTGCGCCAGAGTTTGAGCGACTGCCACAGCGTCCGGGTCACGACCCAGACCCCCAGCAGGGTGTGCCGGAAAAAGAGCCCCATGGTCGCCGCGGTGCGAAAGGGCACCGTTTTGAGCTTGAGGGTGGCATCGAGGCAGCGTTCGCCTGCTTCATCGAGCCGGATCGAGAGCAGCATATGCCCGGCGTCATAGGCGAGCGAAAAAGCGTATTCGCCTTCACGATCGAAAAAGGGCGAAACGTACATATCTTTGCGTACCTTGCCCCGTAAAACGGCCTTTTGCGCTTCGAATGCGAGATGGTAGACCGTTCGTCCGCCGTTGTAGTTGTGCACTTCGGCGAGCATGTGCTGCGGACGCATTTTTTCGTCGCACAGCAGCAGCAGGCTGATGGGGTTGAAGACAAATCCGGCAATACGCGGCAGGGTGACAAAGCGCATGTTCGCTGTTCTTTCAAGGGCGAAGCGTTCCAGCAGTTCTCGGACATTCTCCCGAAACGACGTTTTGGAGCCGAAGTGGTCTTTGGCGTAAAACGAGAAGAGGTTGAAGCCGTTGTAGGAAAACAGCGCATTGCGCTCGATAGTTTCCAGGGCATCGACATCGATATCGGCCATGAAATAGCGGTAGGTAAAACCGTGTTTCTTCGGGCCGTGGCGCCGGTGGATGACGCGTCCTTCCAAAAAGCGGTGACTCATAATGCACACTCCAGTGTCTTGGCAATTTCGTTCGCACTCCAGAGTCCGTCTTCATGAAAACCGTAGCGCCAGTAGGCACCGGCGTAATAGGTATGCCGGGGGCCGCTGATGGTTTCGCGCCGCTGCTGTGCGGCGATGGCCGCGCGGTCGAACTGCGGATGCGCGTAACGGATGCGCTCGATCACGTTTTGCACGGCTGCGGTTTCGTTGAGCGAGACGAAGTAGGGTTTTTCGCTGTCGAGGTTTTGAAGCTTGTTTATCCAGTATGAGAGGGTGACCCCATCGGCTTTGAGACCCGTTTTATAGTTCCAGGCGGCGTAAATGCGGTGATCGGGATAGAGCGCGCCTGTATCGCTGTGCAAAACGGCATCGTTCTCTTTGTAGCCAAACGCGCCCAGAATGGTTTGCTCATCGTCATTGGCATCTTCAAGCAGTGCCAACGCATCGGGAGCGTGCATGGCGAAGACGATCTTGTCGTAATGCAGGGTCGATCCGTCAGCGCGTCTGAGTACGACCCCGTTTTTTTCGCGACGTACACCGCAGATGTCGCTATTGGTCACGATCGTTCCGGAGATTTTTTGTCTGATCTTTTCGACGTAGTGCACAGAGCCGCCGCTGACGGTCAGCCACTGGTGCTGGGTTGTGACGCCGAGCAGTCCGTGGTTTTTGAAAAAACGCAAAAAGGTACGGGCCGGGAAATCGTGCATCTGCTCGCTGGGCGTCGACCAGATGGCCGCCCCCATAGGAAGGAGGTAGCGCTCTTTGAACGCTTTGCCATAGGGATGGAGGTAGGCTTCGAGTGTGACATTGGGGCCAATCCGGTCCGCGTCCACATCGGCATTGGCGCGGCGGTTGAAACGGAGGATGTCCCGGATCATGCCCCAGTGCGTAGGTGAAAACAGCGTACGTTTTTGAAAAAACATACCGCCAAGCGACTGGCCGTTGTAGGCGACATCGGTGCTCTCGTCCCAGAAGCCGAAGCCCATGTCGCTTTTTTCGATGGCGACGTCGAGCGTTTCGAACAGGCGTGTGAGCAGCGGGTAGGTTTCGTGGTTGAAGACCAGAAAACCGGTATCGACGCCAAAGCGCCGTCCGGACTCCTCCACCATCGTCGTTCGTGCATGTCCGCCGAGACGATTCTCTTTTTCGTACAGGTCGACATCATGCTTTTTACTCAGTAAGTAAGCCGCACCCAGCCCGCTGATACCTGCACCCAAAACCGCGATTTTCATTGGTAGCGTCCTTTCGCATCCTGCGGCGTCCAGATGAGCCGCCGGAGTTCCATGTGTTGTTCAAGCAGTGAAAGGATGGGTGCGAGCCGGTTCTTCGCAATGGTGGGGGTTCGCGACATGATCCAGACCTGCTCCATGGCATCGTCGCAGACGACGGCGAGGGAGTAGTCGTTTTCAAGATAGACCACACGGTATTCGCGGGTGAAGATCCAGAAGTAGGTCATATCGATGCGCGACATCGAATCTCCCAGTGTAGGTTCGGCACTTCCACTGT
>JANTHE010000197.1 GCA_024762585.1 Sulfuricurvum sp.
GTTTCAAAAGCGTAGCTCTTGCCGATGATGCCCTGCAGAAACTCGTACGTCGGCATCCGACGCTCCTCGTCGTACACGGCGGCGACAAGCTCAACGTCGTCACGGTCGGCCATGAGCGACGCGAGCCGCTTGTGGTGGGTAGTCACGACAATCTTCTGTCCGCGTGCGATCAGCTCATCGAGTATCACCTTGAACAGCGATGCCGCTTCGTCGCTGTCGGTCCCCAGTTCGATCTCGTCCACGCCCACCAGCGCGGAACGTGCCTCGAAAAGTCGGGAGAACTCCTGCATCCGTCCGGCGAAAGTGGAGATGTCGTTGCGGACATTTTGCGGATCGTCGATGATCGCCTCGATCTGTTTGAAGGTTCCGATGGAGGATCGATGCGGGTTGAGCTTCATCGGCAGCAGGTATTTGGCCATCAGCGCTGCGCCTAGAATCGCCTTTAGCAGCATCGTCTTTCCGCCGGCGTTGACCCCGGTGATCATCAGCACCGATCCGTTAAAATCGAGACTTACGGGCTTGGGATGTGTGAGTGCGGGGTGTTCGAAATCCCGCAGCACGATGGCATCGCCCTTTTGCGCCGCCACGATGTGGAGCCCCCTGGCCCGTGCGAACAGCACCCGGGCCTGGTAATGGTCGAAGCGGTCGAACTCTTTGTCGATAAAGCCGATGAAAGGCAGCAGCCCTCCCAGCTGCGCCGAAAAACGCTTGGCGTATTCGTAATAGAGCGCATCGCGCTCCTGCGTCAGGGCCCGGATCTGCTCTTTTGTCTTCAACAGCGCATCCGGGGCCACATAGAAAAACCCCGAGCCCGTCCGACCGACGACACTGCCTTTGAGCACAGCATTAAACCCGCTGCGCAACAGCAGGCACTCCTCGTCGTTGATGTAATGCACCTGCGTATCGACCAGATAGGGGCGGATATTGTCGGCATAAAGCAGGCGTTTGAGTTGCGCCCCGACATTGCCTTTTTGCGCCTTGAGCCGTTCGGCAATGGCATAGAGCGCGTCATCGAGTTCCTCTTTGAAATGCCCTTTTTCGTCAAAATGGCGTTCGACCTCCGTAAAGCCCTCCGGAACGACGATCGTCGCCATCCATTCGCCGATAAGGCCTTCGAACTTTTTGTTGGCGAGCGTGCGGAAATAGCGCACGACCTTGATCAGTTCAAAGATCTGCTCGAAACTGAGCACCCCCTGTTTTTTCAGATGCGCACGAATGACACCGAAGCCCGTCGTTTTCGGCGGCGCGGGGAACTCCAGGGCATCGAGCGCCTTGATATAGCGGTAGTGCAGCCCCTGGTCCCCTTCAATGTAGAGGGGTTTGTGCCGACTGAGAAAACTTTCGATTTCGGCGACGTGCGCCTGGAGGTCTAGCTGATCGAGCAGATGGCCGAAGACGCTCATTCACACTCCGACGCCGCATAAATCTCTCCCGCATGCGGCGTCCCGACATTACCGATAAAGCTCTGGGTACCGACGCTGAGCGTGAACGCTTTGTCGCTCACCTCGACTCCGCGGCATTCAAGCGTATAATGCTGGTTGAAATTTAAAATCATCTGCCGTACATAGGCCTGATCATTCGCCACGCTTCGGTTATACAATGCGGCAGCGGCAACAATTAAAATCAATACCCCGGTCACACCCAACTTCTGCTTGTGGGTCAATTCTGTAAAAAAGTGCATTACCAGATAGAGCAGTCCGATGACCGCAAGTGCGTAAAGATAACTCATATGTCCCCTCTGAGCTGATAGGTGATGTCCCCGGCACCGAAGCCGACGATGAGGCCGCGATCCAGCCGCTGCACCATTTTACCATCTTTCATGACTTCCAGGGCGCAGCCCTCGCGCCGGACTCCGTCGACAAGCAGCGGGTCGTACGCGGCGAAAGCCTCTTCGAAATCGATCACCCTCGCTGCCTCGCCCGCGGCCCAGACCGGCAGGATGATCAGCCGGTCCACTCCTTTAAAACAGTGCGTGAACGCCTCGAGATTATCCAGCGTGCGCGAATACTTGTGCGGCTGCCAGATAGCTGTAACCTCGGGCAACCCCTTGAGCCCGGCATAGGTCTTTACCGAAGCCATGGTTGCGGCGATCTCGGTAGGATGATGGCCGTAATCGTCGATGAGGACACATCCTTCGTTGCTGCCGATGATGTCGAAACGCTTTTTGATCCCCTTGTACCCCAGGATGCGTTCACGAATCGTCTCAAGAGAAATACTCTGTGATGCGGCCAAAATAGCGAGCGCTGCATCCAGTGCGATATGCTCGCCAAATCCCCACACCTCGAACACACCCATATCTTGCAAGCGGAATCGGGTATGCGGTTCGCCGTTTCGGAGTACATACTCAACCTCTGTGATATCCCGGCTGGGATAGAGCCGGATCGCCTCGCCTTCGATAGTGGAGAGAAACGCGTCCTCGGCGTTGAGCACACGCAGCGACGCCGAGGCGATGAAACGACGGTATGCATCGTAAAATCGATCGAAATCGTACTCGTAATACTCCATATGTTCCGGCTCGGCGTTGGTAACGATGGCGCAGTAGGGATTGGAGTTGAGAAAACTGCCATCGCTTTCGTCTGCTTCAAAGATGAGCCGGTCGTTGCTCTCGTCGTAGCGCACATTCGAGCCGAAGGCCTTGGATTCGGCGCCGATGATGGCCGACCCTTCCATGATGGCGGCCAGGATGGCCGATGTCGTACTCTTGCCGTGCGCCCCGGCGACGGCATAGACCTCTTTTCCCTGCAGGATTCGCAGCAAGGCCTCGCGGCGCGGCAGGACTTCGATCCCTTTGGCTTTGGCCGCGATGACCTCAATGTTGTCTGGCTTGATGATTGCGGAGTGGACTACGAGGTCCTGTTCCGCGATAGCCTCAGGATCATGCGGAATCGTGATGGCCATGCCTTTCGCCCTGAGCAGTTTGACAATGCGATTTTCCGCGATATCGCTGCCGCTGACCACATTGCCACGATGGTCCATGTACTGTGCCAAGCCGGA
>JANTHE010000198.1 GCA_024762585.1 Sulfuricurvum sp.
AGTTACGGTTGCCGAGTTTCATGGTCCCGGTACAGGTAACATACCACCATTGACTGATTCCGCTGTCAAGGTAGATCAGGCCGATAGGGGGTTTAATGATGGAGCCGGGCGGATAGAGACCGTTGATGATTTTGTTCGTGAAGGGCATATCGAGATCATCGATCAGGGCCTTCCATTTCTTTGTTGAAATCCCGGATACAAATGTATTGGGATTGTACTCGGGATAGCTGCCTGCAGAAAGAATGGCACCGTCAAGAGCCATAACGATGACTGAACCTGCTTTTCCTTTCATCAGGGAACTGATATATTGCTGCAGCCGCATATCAATCGAGAGAACAAGGTTGCGATTTTCTATCGGTTCTTTTGTCTGCAGCACGTTGACTTCAACATTCAGGGCGTTCATCTGAACTGTTTTTTCCCCCGGAATGCCCTGAAGGTAGCTGTTGTACTCTTTTTCCAGCCCCGACTTTCCGACCGTTCCTGTCAATTTCAGGATCGGATCTTTCTCTATTTCTTCGCGATTGGCTTTTGCCGTGTAGCCAATAATATGCGCCGCGACTCTTTGATAGGGGTAGTAGCGTTTTGGCGCCGGCGTGATTTTAACGTTTTCGATCAGGTTGAGTTTGGTGTAGACCGGAAGGATGTCTTCATAGGAGATGAAGTCTGCAACGGCAATATAGTGATGATTGTAGTGCGAATCGTTTTTTTGGTAGTTTCGGAGCATGGATTGTTCGTCAAGCATGGGAAGCAGTGCAGAGATTTGATGCAGCATTTTTTTGAGATGCTTTTGCTTTCTGCTGCTGTTGAGGTGCGGAACAATCTCGACCTTGAATCCCAATTTGTTAATCGCCAACGGTTTATAGTTTCGGTCCAGTATCTCACCGCGTACCGGTGCGACCTGCTCTTTTTTAATTGTGTTTTCGTTTGAGAGCTGCTGGTATTGCCGGTTGGAATGTACACTGAGAAAATAGATGCGCGACAACAAAGAAATCCAGATAAACACAAACAAGGCGACAAGGATGCGGACTCTCATAGCAATCCGATCAGAAAAAATTCTATGGCAATATAAAATAGTATCCTGTAATCTATGTGCGGCACAGCAAGAGCGAACATTTGCGAAAAGAGCAGAATGATTACATAGTATCCTACATAGGCGTAGGTGACAATAAACGCATTGAGGCATTGTTTGCACGAGACCGTACTTTTAAACCACGGCAACACGACAAAATAACCCAGCGTGAAAACAAAAAGTGTGCTTAGCAGCAGATAGCCTTTCGCCGATTCAGCCACCAGCAGCATAACGACTACTGCGGCGAATGCGACTCCTTGGCGTTGATCGAGTGCTCGGATATAGAGAAAAAAAAGTACACCGAACATCGGAGGCAAAAAAAGGTAGCGCATACAGAGCGCTTCATAGCCGAAGAAAGCGAACGCGGTGAAAAGCCAGATCAGAGGGCTTTGATCATTGCGACTTCGTTGCATACCGGAAAATATTTGCATTTAATGCAGTCAGCCCATATTTTGTGTTCGGGCAGACTCTCTTTTGGGATTTCGGAAAATGCCAGCTTTTCAAAAAACGGCGCTGCATACGTCAAGACTAAAACGCGTTTAAGTTTCAGTGCCCTTGCCTCATCGAGGGCATGCTCTACAAGAGCGGAACCAATACCGTGCCGACGGTACGCATCTGATACGATCAGTGATCTGACTTCGGCCAGTTCGGGTGAATGGACATGCAGTGCGGTAAAACCGATCAGCTGATTCGAGTCGCATGCCAGTATGTAAGAGCGGATATTGGTTGCAAGCTCATCATCCGAGCGTGCGAGAATGGTTCCATCTTCCACTTTCGGGGCCACCAGCCGCTGCATCGCAGCAATGTCCGATAGTGTCGCTTTTCTATAGATGATCGGCATTGTCTGCTCCAAAGAGTATGTCGTACAGCAGCTTTGACAGTTTGGCTATTCCGCGTTTTTTACTGCTTGAAACCACAATGGCATTCGGATGGTCGCGCAACAGAGCGCCCAGTTCTTTTTGATTCAACTTGTCGGATTTTGTAAAAACGCGTAAGATCACCTGGTCCGGACGACATATCTGATCAAGATATTCTTCTACGGAACGGTCGATTTCAAGCTCCGGATGACGTGCATCGATAAGATGCACAAAAACTTTGATCTGTTTTCGGTTGGCGATAAAGTCCGTCAAGTTCTTTTCCCAGTCGCTTTTGAGGGACTTGGAAACCTTGGCATAACCGAATCCGGGCAGGTCGACGAGCACGGCACTATGCTTCTCTCCGCTGTCGCGATCCATAAAGACTGCGTCAAAATAGTTAATCAGTCTCGTTTTGCCGGGAGTTGATGATACTTTTGCCAGATTTTTGTGATTTGAAAGTGCGTTGAGCAGTGAGCTTTTTCCCGCATTTGAGCGTGCCATAAAAGCGACTTCGTTACTGTATTCGTTTTCGGGTGCCTGTGAAAGACTGGCCGCACTGGTGAGAAACTTTGCACTGACGATTTCGATCACTGTTTTTTCTCCTCAGGCAGATTGAAAATCATAATTACCGGCTGCTTCTTGGCACCTTTTGCGGTCGCCGTACCCTTTTTGATATTGACAACAACTTCCTCACCGTCAATCTGCTTTTGCTGATCGATCTGTTTGAGGTGGACGTTGCCATGAAATCGATATTCCTGATCAAGTGGCAGGAAAACGACTCTTTGGGCTTTGCCCTGATAGGTGGAATTGTCTTCTGTTTTTATAAAGAACGAAGCAGATCCATCTGCGATGTATTTGGTGGGCGTGCGATCTTTGTCAATAAACACCTCGACCTTCGATGCGTTGAGCTCGTCATGGCCTTTTTTTATATGCACATTGCCTTTAAAAACAGTATAACCCGCTTTTTCATTTGCCGTAAATGCATCAGCGACGATTTTGAGTTCTTCAGCAGACAGCAAAACAGAACAAAAAAGAGTCCCAAGCAGGATATA
>JANTHE010000199.1 GCA_024762585.1 Sulfuricurvum sp.
AGACAGCCCGCCGCGGGTGGCGTCACGCAGGGCACTGACGGAGATATTTCCCTCAAGCAGTGCCTCGACGGCGGGCCAGAGCGTTTCACAGTCGCTGTGCAGCTCCGCACTGACCTCCAGCCCTTCGCGCGCCATCAGTACCGTTGCGCCGTGCCGCCCCACATCGCGCGACGCGATGATGACATCGCCCTCCTGCAGCTTCGTGCACGAAACCCCCTCCCGCACGATCTCCCCAATACCCGCCGTATTGATAAAGAGGCCGTCCACCCCGCCGCGCGGCACGACCTTGGTGTCGCCGCAGACGATCTTTGCACCGGATTTCGAAAGCTCTTGTGCCATACTCCGCACGATTCGCTCCAGATCATCAAAGGCGAATCCCTCCTCGATCATGAACGCCGAACTGAGATAGAGCGGTTTCGCCCCCATCATGGCCAGATCGTTCACCGTCCCTGCCACGGCAAGCTTGCCGATGTCTCCGCCGCCGAAAAAGAGCGGGCTGACCGTAAAACTGTCCGTCGTGAACGCGATTTTGCGCTCCACTTCCAGCACCGCGGCATCCTCGGCCTTGATGAGGATATCGTTTTTAAAATGGCGGTAGAAAAGATCATTGATCAGCGCATTCGTCTCCTCCCCGCCGCCACCATGGCTTAGCTGTACCTGTTTCATTTTTTATCCTTGCTTCGCGCTGCAATAATTGCCAAAGATTTAAACTTACCCAATTGCAATAAGGCCTTGTCATTCGTCACAAACGTTTTCGTACCTGCCCTAATCGCACTCTCTAGCATCATCAAATCCTCAAAATCATCAAAAAGTCTCTGATGAAAAGAGCCTCTCGCATTTACAAAATCACTGTGCGCCAGATAAAAAGGAGGAATTTCCTCTGCCAATGCATCGATAGCATTCACGATCGTCATCGGATCTTTTTTCTTTTTTTCCGTCATAATATAGTAAAACGTTGTGAGAAAATCACCACTAAAGTAGAAACTGTGTGCGGGGTCGTCCTTGTGTTCCAAATACCACGAAACGCTGTGAGCTGCATTATTGCGTTTGGTATCAAGCAGATCCAGACAAATATTGGCATCTAAAAAGAAAATCATCTATATTTATCCGCCTCGCTATGCTCTCGCTGCATCCATTTGGCATCTTCATCGCCGATCTGTCCATCAAGCAAACCGATAAAATTTCCCGTCCGCTTCTGCGCACTTTGCTCTACACTGTCCAGAAGATCGGGGTCTTTGACAAGCGCCTGAAAGTAAAGCGTAATGGCTTCTGTCAGGTTTTTGTGTTTTTTAGAAACAATCGACTGGACCTTTTCAACCATCTCTTTGTCAAATATAAAATTTTTGCGTACTTTTAGCGCTTTCATCTCTGGCCTTTTATATGTATATTTTTAGTACATATAATACTTTTATTCATTAACAGAGTCAAGGACGCCTCCGGAAACTAACGAAACGAAAGCTCACAGCGCTTGAGATGGGTAGCTAATTGCATGCCTACAACACTCCCGCATACCGGTAATAGGCGTTACACGCCCCCTCAGAACTCACCATACAGCTGCCCAGCGGCGTGTTGGGCGTACAGGCGGTGCCGAAGACCTTGCACTCCATCGGCTTGGCCAGTCCTTTTAGAATGGTACCGCAGATGCAGAGTTTGTGATCGTCGATTGGCTCGGTCGGCAGCAGATCCGCAAACTGCGTTTCGGCGTCGATGGCGGCGAACTCCGGTTTGAGTTCCAGCGCGCTATGGGGGATATCGCCGATGCCGCGCCAGCGAAAATGTGTACGCGGCTGCAGATAGGTGTCAATGAGCTGTTGCGCCTTGACGTTGCCCTCCATCGTCACTGCGCGGGTGTACTGGATCTGTAGTTCGGCGCGCCCCTCGTTTTTCTGGCGCACCATCATCAAAATCCCCTGCATGACGTCGACCGGCTCGAAGCCGCAGACGACGACGGGCGTGTTGTACTTTTCGGGCAAGGGGGCATAGATCTTCGCTCCCGTGATGACACTGACGTGCGACGGACCGATGAATGCGTTGATCTGTGCGCGACCGTCGGCCATGATGGCATCTACCGCCGGCGGGACAAGGACATGGTTGATGTGAAAATAGAGGTTTTCGACGTTCTGCTTCAGCGCCGCCTGAATCAGCGCCGCCGTCATAGGGGTCGTCGTCTCGAAACCGATGGCGAAGAAGATCACCTTTTTCTCGGGGTTCTCCCGGGCGATCTTGAGCGCGTCCATCGGGGTGTAGAGCGGCCGCACATCCCTACCAGATGCCCGTTCGGCGGCCAGCGAACTCTGTGAGCCCGGCACGCGGATCATGTCGCCCAGCGTCACGAGGATGGTGCCCTCCGTCCGGGCCAACGCGATGGCGTGGTCGATCCGCTCCTTGGGCATGATGCAGACCGGGCAACCGGGCCCGTGGATAAATTCGATGGTTTCGGGCAGCAGCTGCGGCAGCCCGAACTTCATGATGGTATGCGTATGGCCTCCGCACACCTCCATGATGCGCAGCGGCTCTTTCAGCCCTGCCGCCTCCCTTTTTATCGCTTCGGCCAGATGGCGAATGGTCCCCGGATCGCGGAACCCGTCATACAGATCACGCAGCTGCAGTTCGCTCACGGCCCCTCCCTGTTTTCACAGTTATCGCCATCAAGCACCGCCTGCGTACGCTCCTGCTCATCCATCTTCTCCAGAATCTCCTGGTACACCTTCAGCGATTCGAGCGCATCCTCCTCGTCGATCTTGTTCATCACGAATCCCACGTGGATTAGGACATAATCATCAATATCGACACTCCCTTCTTCCATGAGGTCCAGCCCCGCTTCGCGTTTGACGCCCATGGTGTCGACGATCGCCGTGTTTTTCTCCTTGTCGATTTTTACGACTTTCGAAGGGATGGAAAGGCACATGTCAGCTCCTCATCTTGCGCTTG
>JANTHE010000200.1 GCA_024762585.1 Sulfuricurvum sp.
TTTTCATCGCGCGTGACCTGAAAAAGCTGTTGCGGCCGGAAGGCAGGCTGATTCTTTCAGGCATATTGGATAAATATGAAGCTAAAATTCTAGACGCTTTCTCGGACATGAATATCGTGGAGCGCATTGCGAAAGAAGAGTGGGTCACGCTGGTCGTGGCACCTAAAGGATAAAAACTATAATGGCACAACAGAACAATAACCAGGACCCGAATAAAAACAGCAACTTTTTCAACCAGAATCCCTTGATTACTTTTGCGATTTTTTCCGTGGTCGTCATTTTGATCTTCAAGGCGCTCATCGGCGAACAGAGCGGCAACGGCATGATGGGCCAGACGGTCACGAAGACGCAGGAAGTCAGTTACTCCGAGCTCAAAGAGCTTGTGAAGAACAAAGCAATCTCCAAAGTGGCGATCGGTCAGTCATATATTCGTGCACTGGGTGAACAGAACGGTCAGCAGATTACCTATACGGCACGCAAGGTCGCCGATGACAATACATTGGTACCGCTGCTGGACAAAGCGGGGGTCGATTACACCGGCTTTTCCGAAACCAACTGGTTTACGGAAATGTTCGGCTGGCTGCTGCCGTTCCTGATCATCATCGGTATCTGGATGTTCATGGCCGGGCGTATGCAGAAAAACATGGGCGGCGGGATCCTCGGCATGGGGAATTCCAAAAAACTGGTCAACTCCGAAAAGCCCAAGACGAAGTTCGAAGACGTTGCCGGTGCGGAAGAGGCGAAAGAGGAGGTACACGAGATCGTTGATTTCCTCCGCTACCCTGAGCGCTATGTCGAACTGGGAGCGAAGATCCCCAAGGGCGTTTTGCTGGTCGGAAGCCCGGGTACGGGTAAGACCCTTTTGGCCAAGGCCGTCGCGGGTGAGGCGGACGTGCCGTTCTTCTCCGTCTCGGGTTCGAGCTTTATTGAGATGTTTGTCGGTGTCGGCGCCGCACGGGTGCGCGACCTTTTTGAACAGGCCAAGAAAGACGCGCCTTCGATTATTTTCATCGACGAGATCGATGCCATCGGCAAAAGCCGCGCCGCCGGCGGCATGATGGGCGGCAACGACGAACGCGAACAGACGCTCAATCAGTTGCTCGCGGAGATGGATGGATTTAGCACCGATACGCCTATCATCATCCTCGCGGCGACCAACCGTCCTGAAGTCCTGGATCCTGCACTGTTGCGTCCGGGCCGTTTCGACCGCCAGGTGCTGGTGGACAAGCCCGATTACGAGGGGAGAATCGCCATCTTGAAAGTGCATGTCAAAGGAATCAAGATCGATGAAGATGTGGATCTTGAAGAGATTGCACGCCTGACGGCGGGACTGGCCGGAGCGGACCTGGCTAACATCATCAATGAAGCTGCACTGCTCGCGGGTCGTAAAAACCAGAAAACGGTTCATCAGCAGGATATCCGCGAATCAGTCGAGCGCGCTATCGCCGGTCTGGCCAAGAAGAGCCGTCGCATTGATGAAAAAGAGAAACGTATTGTTGCCTACCATGAAAGTGGGCACGCGTTAATGGCTGAGACGACAAAGGGGGCCAAGAAGGTTTCCAAGGTCTCAATCGTACCTCGCGGTCTTGCGGCACTGGGTTATACGCTCAACACACCAGAAGAGAACAAATACCTTGCCCAGAAGCATGAACTGCTGGCCGAGGTTGATGTTCTGCTGGGCGGCCGTGCGGCCGAAGAAGTCTTTATCGGCGAGATCTCCACAGGGGCCAGTAACGACCTGGAACGTGCCACCGACATTATCAAGGCGATGGTGCAGATGTACGGCATGAGCGACGTGGCGGGGCTGATGGTACTTGAAAAACAGCGCAGTTCTTTTCTGGGTGGCGGAATGACACAGGCGCGCGAATACAGCGAGCAGATGGCGCAGGATATGGATGCGTTTATCAAAAAGACGTTGGAAGCGCATTATGGTGATGTCAAGGCACGACTGGAAGAGTACCGCGGTGCCATCGAAAATATGGTGACACTGTTGTATAAAAGCGAAAATATCAGCGGCAAGGAAGTGCGAGATATTATTCGTGCTTTCGAAGAGGAGAACGGCATTGAAAGCCGTCTGGACGAAGCGGCGGCGGCATCGGCGGACCGTGAAGTCTCGGAGGATATGTCACAAGACGCAAAACAGATGAATGAGGATGAGTCGGAGCGCCCATGAATCCTTTGAGCGAACTGGTACTGTCTGAGGGCTGGCCGCGTCTTGGAATCTGGCTTGCGGGTGCGATTGTTCTGGCATTACTCGATTGCGAACTGCCCGCTTTTATTTCGCTTGTTGTTGCAGGAATTTTAACATGGATGTATCGTAAACCGGTACGAAGCACGGTGCATTTCGAACCCGGAGCATTCACCTCTCCTTGCGATGGTCGCGTCAGTCGTGTACAGACGAAGGATAGCGGCGAAAATATCATCGAGATCGAAACGGGATGTCTTGATGCGTCGGTGCTCTGCAGCCCATTTGAAGCCGAAGTGTCCGAAGTCAAAGTTGTACGTGGTGCCCGGTTGCGGCGTAAAAGTCCGCTGTGGACTTTGCTCAACGAGCATGGCAGTGTTCAGTTTCAAAGCAGTGAGGGACACGCTGTGCATGTCACACATAAACTTTCCAGAGAGAGTGCACCATTGTGTGTAGATTTGGTCCAAAACAGAGCACACGTGTTACGCGGTACGCAATACGGAGTCATGACATCGGGTACGACACATATTAGTTTGCCTGCTTCTGTCCGCATTGCCGTTAATCCGGGAGAAAAAGTACGCGCGGTTGAGACGCTGCTGGGTTATCTGGGCTGAGCCATGAACAAGCAGCCGCGCTCCGTCGCCTTTCTGCTGCCAAACCTTTTCACCGCCGCCAGCATCTTCACCGGTGTCTACAGTATGATTACTGCGGTGGAGGGTCACTTCGTTTTCGCCGCGTGGATGAT
>JANTHE010000201.1 GCA_024762585.1 Sulfuricurvum sp.
GGTTTAGGTATAATCCCTTTTTTTGCAAGTGTTTTAAGATTCAGGTACGGCCGTACTGTCCTGCCAATACTTAACGAATAATCGGCTCCCTCCTCAAGCAGTTGCGCACTGTATGCCGCAACAAAAACGGGGCGTTCTCCGACCATTTTTCGCACAGCCCTGAGTGTTGAGGGGTTTGTGTCAAATAAAAAAAGCGCCTGGGCATCCATGCATGTCTGCATATGGGCATAAGATGCCATCTTAATCATCAATTCGAATCCCTGTGCTCTCCTGACACTCACATTCAAAAGTTTTGCAAAAATATATGCATTTTCAGCGTCTATCGGATCATAGAGCAAACACAAAAGTTCAGGAGCAGTATCAGAAGGTGCAGGCAGACTCATCTGCAGGATTCTGGGCAAAATTTTTGAATGTACTTTCAACATATCAAAATCGCTGCTTTCGCCCCATAAGAGCGAAAATAGGAGCAGTATTGCCAGTACACCGTTATGAATACTTTTCATTCCGCTCTTTTCTTTATTTCAATCATTCTTGACAAAACCCTACTGCACAACATTTTAGCATAAACGCAGTTTCGACCACAAAAGTGACATTAAAAATTGTGATATACTTGCTTCAAAACTATTTCGGCGCAATGATAATGTCTAAATTTCAACGCAGCAGTGATCCATCAAAAGGCGGGTGTATGAGAGGACCATTTCTTTTATCCTTATTTCTGGTTTGCCAATCCATGATGGCGTCGGAGCCAAAACAGCAAGAGCCTTTGGAATCCCTTTTTATGGATGCCAGCAGCATTGCGACAAAGAGTGCACTCAATACAGATTATATGCCCTCTGTCGTTTCTGTCATCGACGCCGATACATTTCGTGACGCCGGTATTCAAACGCTTGCAGAGGCACTGGAGATGCTGCCAAGCTTTCAAATACAAATCAGTCCTGCTGGTTACCCGATGACCACCGTCCGCGGGCTTAAAAACCCCAATGCCTATCTCTCTGACAAGATTAAAATTATGATTGATGGGGTAGATATCTATAATGAAATCTCCGGCAGCAGTTACTTCTATATGGATTTCCCGATGCAGCTTATTGAAAAAATCGAGGTACTGCGGGGACCCGCTTCGACGCTCTATGGTGCAGGCTCATTCTATGCCACCATTAATATTATCACCAAATCCGGCAAAGGCATTCCCACAAACCGCGTCCTGGTTGGAGCAGGCTCATATGAGTATCTTACCGGGGGTGCAAACCTCTATCTAACGGCTGGAAGTTGGGATCTCTATTTTGACGGATACTATCAACGCAACAACAAACAACTCTTTTCGCAGCAGACCGGGCCGTGGGGCGGCTTGAACGTTGAAGGTAAATCCGATGAACGCATGAAAGATTTTTCAATTGGGTTCACTGCCAAATATGATGAATTTACATTTGAAAATCGTTACAAGCGGAGTCATTACGGTAATTTTTATGGATTTGAAGGCAAATTCGACCCTATGCCAGAACGTGATTCCGGACATGAAAACAGCTACTTCTTCTCTCAAATATCCTATGAGAAGGCGATCAACGATGCCCACTTGGAGTTCAAAGCAAACTTCTCCCATCGCGAAGAGGGACTCAGTGCCAATATTTACAGTGTCGCGGCGACTGCTGCAAAATTCAGCGCAGTCGATATCAATATGAGTGACGGATTTTACATAGACCAAAAGATGACAGAACAGAACTGGGTTGCCGAAGCCATCCTGACACTTCCCGAATACAGAAAAAACTCGCTCTTGTTTGGTGCCGGTGCCCGCTATGCAGCAGTAACAAATGACGATTTTTACAGCAGTATCGAAGCGACTATAGCAGAAAACCGAGAGCAGATTCTAAATCATCCAGATTATGATAATTTTCGCTACCGCCAGGAAAAAGAGTCGGCGTATTGGGCCAATCCAACGACTACACTTCTTCCTGATAATACCGATCGGACCATTCTCTACGCATATGCGCAGGACCTCATTGCCGTGCACGAAGACATTGATCTTGTGCTTGGACTTCGCCTTGACAACTATTCAGACATTGGAAACCAGTGGAGCAAACGTGCTGCCATGGTCTATCGTGCTTCTGATACGGTCATTTTTAAGCTGCTCTACGGATCTGCTTTTCGGGCACCGACATTCATCGAATCCAATCAAAACGGCCATATCAATATGCGTGCAGGTGATCCGGACATTAAGCCGGAAAAGACCGATACTTATGAGTTTACAACCGTTTTCAAACCCGCGTTGCAAAGTAAATTTCTACTGACCGTTTTTTACTCCTATCTTAAAGACGTCATCGATCTCGAAGAAATTCCCAATACCGATCCGGGTTATCAGAACTTTGATTCACGTACCAGTCGCGGCGTAGAACTGGAATACTACTTTCGCCATTCCCTGCGACATAATCTCTACTTCAATGCAACTGTACTCAATACGGACTATATCATTCCACCTGAAGAGGGAGAAGAACCGATTCGACAAAGCATGCCGGACATTTCAAAAGTCATGTTAAAAGGGATGTATACCTATCGGCCAAGCCGCTTGGCATCTTTTTCAGCCATCTGGCGTTATTTCTCTGAAACCACACCGACTGAACTCAACTGGGTCAATGATGCCGGAATCGATTCCACTGTTGATTCCGTCCATATCTTCGACGTCGCTATGACATATCGTTTTACGCCCAACAGTGTCACACGTTTTACGGTCAAGAATCTTTTTGACGCCGACGTTCGCGATCCGGCTTACTACTATCTCAGCGACGGCGGCGTTCAGCGCGAGGGCATGAACTTCCATCTCTCGTTCGAGCAACAGTTCTAGGCGTCTTTTTTATACCTGGCTTTGATTTTCTCGACAAACGCCTCGCATTCGTCTTGGAGATGTTTGAG
>JANTHE010000202.1 GCA_024762585.1 Sulfuricurvum sp.
TGCACCGCACTCCATCCTGCGCCACCCGGAAATGCCAAAAATCATTTTCAAACTGCTGTGGGAGCGCATCAAGGCGAAGCAGGAGATCTTTGCCTACGTGAAAAACCTCTGCAAAGACGGCAGCTACTACTGGGTGCTTGCCAACGTCACGGCAACCCTGGACCCGCAGGGAAACATCCGCGATTTCCATTCGGTACGGAGAAAACCTTCCGCGGAGGCGATGCGTGAAATCCCGCAGCTGTATGCCAGACTGCTCGAAGCGGAGCGCAGCGGCGGTATGGAAGCGTCACAAAGGGTGCTCGATGAGCTGCTGAATGAAAAAGGAGTGAGTTATGACCACTATGTCCTCAATTTTAAGTGATCGAAAAGCCTTGGCACTCCTGATGGTGCTCTTTGGCGCGCTGCTCTATTTTCTGTTTATCGGCCAGTATATGGCGGCGGCGATTGTCGCCGTTGCCGGAATGGTGGCGCTCTTTATCCCCGCAGACGGCGCTGAGGCGGGATGCGACAAGATTTTCAACGATCCGTTGATACGGCAGGTGCGAGATGTCCTGATCAAGGCGGGTCAGGGAGAGTTGTCGCACCGTATTTCGCATATTCCCGACGATCATGTTCTGCAGGGCGTCGCCTGGGGCGTCAATGACCTGCTCGATCAGACGGAGCAGATGATGCGCGACATCGATGCTTCGATGGAATCGGCGACACACGGCAAGGGGTACAGAAAGGTATTGCCCTCAGGGTACAAAGGTGATTTTCTCGCAGCCATTCCCAACCTCAACAAAGCTTCCGATGCCATAGAAGTGGCGTACAAAAATATCATTCGGGGAAGAGTCAGCAAAGATATCGAAAGCAAAACCGGCGGGATATACGGAGGACTTGAAACGATCCAAAACGATATCGACACCAATGCCAACCGGGTCAAGCGCATCAAGGAAGAGACGGAGGAGACGGCCGTCGCTGCAGAGGATGGGTTGAATACCGTGACGCGAATCGTACAGCGTCTGGAACAGCTGATCGAGCGCATTCGGACGTCAGACAGCGCCATCGTACAGATGAACCAGCGCACCGGAGAGATTTCGACCGTGGTCAACCTCATTAAAGATATCGCCGATCAGACCAATCTGTTGGCGCTCAATGCCGCCATCGAAGCGGCGCGCGCCGGCGAACACGGCCGCGGATTTGCCGTGGTGGCGGATGAAGTACGCAAACTGGCAGAACGGACACAGATGGCCACGGATGAGATCGCGGGTACCATCCATACGCTGCAGCATGAATCAGAAAGCATTGAAACCAACTCGAAAACGATCATGGAGCTGGCTTCCGGATCGCAAGAAGATGTCAACTCTTTCGAATCGACACTGAAACTGTTTACCGATAAAAGCAGCCATGCGGCGGTCGAAGCCAACTTTATCAGTGATGCCCTGTTTGCTTCTTTGATCAAGGTAGATCATATTATCTACAAATCCAGTGCTTACAGTGCTATTTTGAATGAAGCGAAAGATAAAGCGAAGCAGATGCCTTACACCGACTGCCGTTTTGGAAAATTCTACTATGGAGAAGGCAAGGAGATGTTTGGCACTACCCGTGCCTATGCACAGATTGAAGCGCCGCACCAGAATGTGCACAACCGCGTCAATGGCGTGCTGCCCTGTACAGAGACCGAAAGCTGCCTGGAAGAGGAGAATATCGGACACATTGTCAATGAGCTGATCGAGATGGAAAAGAGCAGTGAAAAGCTGTTTGTACTGATAGACGAGATGGTCAAAGAGGCCAACCCGAATTCCAACTACTGAGTGCCGGGCCTATTTCAACGCGGCAAAAATCTTGGTGATCTTCTCTTGCAGGACCTCTGCAGGAAAGGGTTTGACAATGTAGTTGTTCGCCCCGGCCTTGATGGCGGCGATGACATTCTCTTTTTTCGCTTCGGCGGTGATCATGAGAATCGGCAGGTGTTTCAGCGACGGTTCGGCACGGATTGCTTCGATGAGCTGGAGTCCGGTCATATTGGGCATATTCCAGTCCGTGATGACAAAGTCAAAATCCCCTTTTTTCAGTTTTTGCAGTCCGACCGCACCATCCTCCGCTTCGGCGGTATTTTTGAACCCCAGTTGTGACAGCAGGTTCTTGATGATGCGGCGCATCGTGGCCATATCGTCAACGACGAGTATGCTCATTTCCTTGTTGGGTTGTGCCATTTTCTATCTCTCCTTATTAAGCTTTGATTGCATATTTGTGGACCAGTTTCAGCAGGTCGGGCGCATCGAATTTGACCAGGTGCGCATCGGCATTGACCAGTTTCGATTTGGCGATGGTTGCCTGGTCTGAAAGCGATGAGTTGATGATGATCGGCAGGGATTGGAACCGCGGATCCTCCTTGGCCTTGCGTACAAAGGTAAAGCCGTCCATCCCCGGCATTTCGATATCGCTGATCACCAGCTGGACGCACTCCGAGATGGGTCTGCCCTGGCACGACGCGTAGATGTTTTCAAGACGCTCCAGTCCTTCGATACCGCTTTCGACCTCCTGGACGCGATGCCCGTCTTTTTCGAGGATTTGCCGCATGATCTTGCGTGCGATGGGGCTGTCATCGAGCACGAGAATATCAAAGGTCTGCCCGCTGCCGTCTTCGCTGGCACTGTACTCGCCCTCCGTGCCGAAGACCTGGATCATGCCGAGCTCATCGAGAATCGCTTCAAAGTCGAGCACCAGCAGCATCTTTTCATTTTCAATTTCGATGACGCCGACGACTTTGCCGTTGAGTTTGTCGTTGCTGCTTGCCGGCGGTTTTTTAATGTCCGACCACTCAATGCGCCGTGTACGCTTGGCTTCATGGACGACAATACCGACCACTTCGCGCAGAAACTCCATCACGATGACATAGCGCC
>JANTHE010000203.1 GCA_024762585.1 Sulfuricurvum sp.
AAAAGATCTTCAAAAAACTTCAAAAAGCAGAGGCAATGCCTGCCAAAGCCCTCATCGTACTGGCCAATCCTTTCGGGCTTGACACTTCTGCTTTGATGTCAACGCTTTCGACGGTGCTTCCGGAGTTGACCATATCCGGGGGACTGGCCTCGGACCATCGGACGTTTACGCAGACCTATGTCTTTACAGACCAGGGGATCTGCGGCGAAGGATTTGCGGCGGTCATGCTGTATGGCGACACCTTGCAAGTCGGTACGCACTATGAAATGAACTGGCGGGGACTTGGAAAAAAATTCAAAGTGACCTCCGCCGAAGGGAGTCGTCTATATACGCTTGACGGTGAGCCGGCGATCGATATTTATCGTCGTTATCTGGGACAGGAGGTCTTTAAAAAGCTGCCCAGAATCGGTCTGGAGTTCCCGCTGTTGATCAATGATGGTGAGGTCCCGGTCGCCCGGGCGGTGATGCAGGTGCATGATGACGGCTCGCTCACGTTTGCCGGGGCGATCGCCGAGGGGGACGAGGTGCAGTTCGGATTTGCCGATATTGAAAATCTTCTGGATGATCCCAACCGGCATCACGGCATTTTGGCATCACATTCTGTCGAGTCGATCTTTGTCTTCAGCTGTATTGCACGCTACACGCTTGTCGGAAGGGAAATCGAGGCGGAGACACTGCAGATGCAGCACATTGCAACCACCGCCGGCGCATTTACCTACGGAGAGTTTTACCATGATGCATCGCTTGGCCGCAACCTGATGCTGAATCAAACCATGACCGCATTGGCACTTTCTGAAGGCGGTACGCCGAGACTGGAGCAGAAAATACAGCGGCGCAGGAGCTCTTCAGAAGCGACGTATGCGCGCGCACTCAGCCACTTTTTGCATGAAGTGACCGGGGAACTGGATCGCGCACTGCAGTCTGAGCGACATTCAAAAGAGATGATGGTGAAACAGTCGCGGCAGGCGACGATGGGAGAGATGATCGAGCAGATTGCGCACCAGTGGCGACAACCGCTGAACGTGGTGGCGCTGACGCTGCAGGACCTGTATATCAAAGGGCAGCTCGGTGTCTTGGACAACGCCACGCTTGAATCGCTGTACAACAAGGCTAACAGCACGATTCAGTACCTCTCCGAGACCATTGATGATTTCCGCAATTTTCTCAAACCCGATATTGCTCCTGAATCGTTTGATTTAAATGATTTTTTTGTACAGATGGAGCCGCTGCTGGCCGGCTTGCTGAGTCGCAAGGGTGTACAGATGCATGTTTCCGTGCAGGGGCAGTGTGAAGTATTTAGTCGAAAAAATGAGCTTAGGCAGGTGGTTGTCAGTCTCATTAACAATGCGGTGGAGGCGATGCAGGATATTCCCAAGAAGAAGCGCCGCATTATGATCGAGTGCCAGGATGCGTTGGGTAAAATTATAATACGGATCTGTGACAGCGGTCCGGGCATTCCGACGGATGTCATTCACCGCATCTTCGATCCCTATTTCACCACGAAATCAAAACAGAACGGCACGGGTCTGGGGCTCTATATCGCTTCGCAGATTGTACAAAAAAGCCTTGATGGAACGCTTGAAGCAGAAAATACGGAGGAGGGGGCATGTTTCATTATTACGATTCCGTTAACGCTGCGGAAGGTGAGAAGCCGGTAGTTGGTTGTATTCATATAGGGTATACTTTCGGCATGAAAATGCTCCATTTTGAAGAGACAAGAACCATGCTCAAACCCATCATCGACCGCCTGAACACCCACGGACTGATTTATAAAAACCTTAAAGAGGTGCCGCCCAAAGCGCTGGGCATCCGCAATCGTATCCGGCTGTTCGAGGCGACGGACCGTAGGGGGTATTACAGCGCCATTTTCGTCGTGGAGCAAAAAAGCCGGATATTGATGAAAGATGTGGAGAAGTTCGAAACGATTCTGCAAAAACTGGAACTCTATGTCGATCATGCTTTCAAACAGCGCATTTTGATGCTGGATGCTCCTTTGTGCTCCAAGGCCGAAGCCGCATTCAAGCAGCAAGGCTGGAATATCATTTGATGGATCCGAATGCTGTTGTGTGACATTGGTAATACCTCGTATCACTTTTACGATACGACGGCGCAGCGTGACTATAAAGAAACGGCATCGGGCTTCGAGCCGAAAAGCGTTCGCGAACAGGTTTTCTACATAAACGTGAATCCGGCTGTCGGGTCTAGGCTTGAAGGTCTCGAGAACTGGATCGACCTGCGGGGGTATGTGGCGTGGGAGCGTTACTACGAAACAATGGGCATCGACCGCATCGCGGCCTGCGAGGCACTGACAGAGGGGGTCGTCGTCGATGCGGGGAGCGCGATCACGGTCGACTTTGTGCGTGCGGGGCGTTTCGAGGGGGGATTCATCCATCTTGGGCTCTCCGCGTTGCGTCATGCTTATCGCGGCATTTCGCCCAAGCTGGACAGCTCATTCAATTTTGATATGCAATTGGATAAAATGCCGAAAAATACGACCGATGCGATCACGTACGGTGCACTGGGTCTGCTGGCGGACAAAGTGCATTCGTTCGGCTTGCCGGTGTACCTGACCGGGGGAGATGCATCAACCCTGAAGCCGCTGTTTCAAACGGCACGTGTCGAACCGCTTTTACTGTTTGCGGGGATGCAAAAGATCATACAAAAGGCGAAACTATGCTGACCGTCGCGCTGCCCAAAGGCAGGATTGCCAAGGAGACGCTTGAAATATTTGAAACGATTTTTGGTGAGAAGTTCGCTTTTGACGACCGCAAACTGATTCTCGATACCCCGAACTTCCGGTTTTTGCTGGTACGTAACCAGGACGTTGCGACCTACGTCTATCACCAGGCGGCCGATATCGGTGTTGTCGGGCTCGATACACT
>JANTHE010000204.1 GCA_024762585.1 Sulfuricurvum sp.
AAATACTCCCCGCTCGCAATCGTATTCGATCGCACGGCAGGTGTTGGAGCCAAGATCGATGGCAACGACGGAGGCCAAGGGCTAATGCCCCTCCCGGCTGAGAAAGCCGTGTTTATGCAGCAGTTCGCGGATCTCGTTCTGATGCGCTTCGCCTTTGGTTTCAAGATGGATCGTCACATTGGCATCGCCGTAATCGAGATCCGTCGACGTGCGGTCGTAAGCAATATGAACAATGTTTGCGTTCAGTGATTTCAGCAATTCGGTCAGCAGCATCAGCGATCCCGGTTTGTCCACCAGCGTCACCGTCAGCTTCATCTTTCGGAACGACTTGAGCAGACCTTTTTCGATGATGACGGACAGCAGCGTGACATCGACGTTTCCGCCCGAAAGAATGACCGCCACCCGCTTGCCTTCAAGATGCGGCAGCTTGTGGTGCAGCAGCGCCGCGACACCGACCGCACCGGCCCCCTCTACCGAGAGCTTCTGCTTTTCGAGCAGAAACAAGATGGCATTCGCGATCTCTTCGTCATCCACGCTGATAAAGCGATCGACACTTTGAAGAATGTATTCCAGTGTTTTCGGCGAGGTATCCCGTACGGCAATCCCGTCGGCGATGGTACGGACCGATGTAGAGTCAATCGGCTTTTTGGCTTCAAAAGATTGGCGCATGGCCGGCGCACCCACGGCACTGACCCCAATCACTTCGATCTCAGGGGCGTGCTGTTTGATCGCCGCCGCCACCCCGCTGATCAGGCCACCGCCGCCGACAGGAACAATCACCGCATCCGGTCGCGTTTCCGCTTCAAGGATCTCCAGACCGATGGTCCCCTGCCCCGCGATGACTTCGTCGTCTTCGAACGGATGCACAAAGACCAGTCCGTTCGCCTTGCCGTATTCCATGGCATACGCATACGCCTCGTCATAGTTCGCCCCGTGCAAGATGACTTCCGCCCCGTAATGGCGTACCCCGTCGACTTTGGTCAGCGGTGTCGCTTCGGGCATGACAATCACCGCACGGATGCCGAAATGCGCCGCGGAATAGGCCACACCCTGCGCATGATTTCCCGCGCTGGCGGCCACGACACCGCGCGCCCGTTCCTCATCCGTCAGAGAAGCGATCTTGTTGAAAGCGCCCCGAATCTTGAACGCGCCGGTCATCTGCAGATTCTCTTTTTTCAAAAAGACCTGGCAGCCGCTCTGCTCGCTTAAATGCGGTGCATAAGCGTACGGGGTCTGCGTCACGACGCCGTCAATGCGTTTTGCCGCTTTTTTGATGCGCGCCAGTGGAAACAACGGCTTACCCAAACAGATGACGATGCTCGACCATCGAACAGTGGTTCTGCACCACTTTCATACCGGCTTTCTCAGCTTTTTCCGCCGCAGCATTGTTCACAATACCTTTTTGCGCCCAGAAATATTTAATATCACCGCGAGCAATGCAGGCGTCTGCAATGGGATCGAGCGCCTCAGGCTTTCGGAAAATATCGACCATATCAACAGGAAAAGGGATTTCGGCCAGCGAACGGTAGACCTTCTCTCCCAATATCTCTTCTTCTTTAGGATAAACCGGAACGATTTTAAAACCGGCTTCTTTAAGGTACTTCGCTACTTTATTGCTATCTTTACTCTCATCGGGCGAAAGTCCCAACACAGCAATGGTTTTTGTGTTATTGAAAATGGTTTTGATCTCTTCGCTGTTTGAATTCACTGTCGGAAATTCGCATTCCATTTATTGTCCTTTTTTGAACGATATTATATCACTTTATTCCCAGGGCATACCAGACAATAATGTTGTAATCATTTCGAAACAGCACCATGGCCGTTCCTTAACACAAATTGGATATTCTTTGTGCATGAAAGGCGTGAAAAGAAACTGTTTTATTCTCTTACTCTGGCTATTCCTTCCGCTGACATCTTTGCAAGCGTACAAAATCGGGGATTCGGTTGACACAACAATAGTTCAGAGCCTACAGTTGGAATCAGGGAAGATTGCGGTCATCAGTTTCTTCGCATCATGGTGCAACACTTGCCGACACGAAATTCCCCAGCTGATCAAGGTGTATACACTTTTACATAACGAGCACATTGATTTTATCGGTGTCGACGTGGATAAGGACATTACCAAGGGAAAAGCTTTTCAGTCAGCTTTAATGATTCCATTTCGTGTTGTTGATGATACAGATCATAGACTCATAACCCAATTTGATCCTGTCGGCATACCCGCTATCTATATTTTAAAAGGTTCGAAAATACGCCACATCATCACCGGAGGTGTTGAAAAACTCGACTCCGAACTTCATCAACGGATCACAGCAATACAATGAAATCATTGATAACGATTATATGCCTTCTCTTTTTCAGCGGATGCACCCCCAAAGAGGTTAAGCCGTGGGAAAAAGAGCGGCTGTCAGAAGAAGCAATGCAGCGTGACGGCGGCAATAAACTGCAGCGTCAATTCAAAGAGCATATATACTACTCAAAAGAGGGAACAAAAGGCGGAACCGGCGTCTCTGGCGGAGGATGCGGATGCAATTGATCCGACTTTCAGCAGCGACTTCTCTGCTACTGATCAACATGCATGCTGACGATTACATGAGCATTCAATATCTCTACTATAACGAGGTCGATGGACGAATTACCGTCTCCTCCCCCTCTATTGAAATTAATAAAGAGTTCGGATCGAATACCTCTTTCAATCTCACAGGAACGTATGATGCCATTAGCGGCGCTTCTCCTACCTATTACGACGCAAGCAGTGGAGCTTCATCGAAAGCGGGGCACAAAAGCTCCACGACTTCCCGTCGTAAACCCATCGATTATGACCTTGGACGCGGGCCGGTTG
>JANTHE010000205.1 GCA_024762585.1 Sulfuricurvum sp.
GAAATCAAGCAGGCACAGCTCTCCTTCCGGTGTGATGAGCAGATTCCCCGGATGGGGATCGGCATGGAAAAAGCCTCGCACCAGCATCTGTTCGGTGTAAAAGGATACCAGGCGCTCTATCAGCGCTTGAATATCGAGATCATGCGCCCGGATGGATTTGACATCGTCAAAACGAAATCCTTCCATAAATTGCATTACAAGTGCGTCATCACTGCTCAAAGAGCCATAGGGAGCGGGAAAGCGTATGTTGCATTCTGCATACGCTTGCATAAATTTTTCAAGATTGGCACGCTCCTGGTTCAAACTCATTTCTTGCAAGATCATCGCTGAAAATTCACGGATAACCGACTCGATTGAGTGTTTGGTGTACGGAGAAAACAGTGGACGGAAGAGACGGTTGAACCCCGTAAGAATCCGTACATCGGCTTTGACCTGATCCGCAATACCTTTTCGGCGTAATTTGACGGCTACTTTCTCACCAGTGTGCAATCGGGCGGCATGCACCTGGCCAATCGACGCGGAGGCGATCGGTACGGGATCAAAGGACGAAAAGGGGTCGGTCGCAAAGGCCTGACTGAATACCAAACGCATCTGTTCCTGCGGCATTGGAGGCAATTCATCATGCAGCATTTTGAGTGCATCCAGATATGCCGGAGGAAAAAAATCGCTTCGTGTGGCAAGGACTTGCGCCAGTTTTATGAAACTGGCCCCCAGGTCGGTGATGTGATGTAGAAGCTGAGCGGGAGAAAGTGCATGCATCAGCGCAATGCGCTCACGTTTCTTTATGAGCAGATACAAGGTAAGAAGTACCCGGAAAACTCTCCAAATACGAAGGGGCGAATAAAAGCCGATAATCACGCTTTAGGGTCTTTAAGTGCTTCAATGTCGGCTTTGGTGGCCAGTCCGAGCTCATCTACAATTTTACGCAGCATGGATTTGAACTGATCGTATTGTTGGTCATACGCTTCTTCGCCGCGCTGCTGGATGTTTTCCATGAATGTTTTGGCCTCTTCTTTGGACAAGTGTCCTTTCTCCTGTACTTTTTCAAGTTCATCTTCGATCTTCTCTTTGAGAAGTAGTGCTCCGCCGAGACCGGCATACAAAATGTCTTTCATTGTTATATCTCCTTTACGTTCAGGCAATTTGGGAAACCACCTGGATGAAGTGCTTTCTGCCGCGACTGACCTGAAGATTGAATTCAGGCAGTCAAATAGATTGGTCCGTTGTATAAGCGGGGTTTGCATTCGGGCGCAGTACTACGAAGCTTATAAGACTCAAAGGCGATGATATTGTGCGCGCTCGAAATGTCTCTGCGAATAGACGCAGTTGATCTGGTTTGGAGATGACAGAAATGACTGCCAAACTCTCAGAAAGAGTATAGGATGTTCCGAAAACTATTGGTATGATGGTTATGTCTGTTGATTGTGTTTTCGACTGATCGCTGAAGCTGCAATAGCATGACTTGTCACCCAGCGTTCAGCCGTATGCAGTGCTTTTTGTAGATATACAATATTTTTTGTCATAAAACGTGTTATACTCGGTTTTATGATCATACAAAATCATCCGCTTTTTGAGCTAGACGGCATTAAAACTATGCTGGAATCATTTGAACAGGCCGCTACTTCCGTGGTAATAACGGAGCCCTCGCCCGAAGAGTATTTTCTTTATGTCAATGACACATTCAAACAGATGAGTGGCTATGAAGAGGAAGAACTGCTTTATCGCTCGCCACGCATGCTGCAAGGTCCCATGACAGACCGCTCGGTCATCGACACATTGAAAAAATCACTCGAAGACAGCGGTCGTTTTATGGGACAGACGTATAACTATCGCAAAGACGGCAGTATCTATTTTGTACGCTGGAGCATTGCTCCTTTGCGTGACGGTGATGGTAAGCTAATAGCATATATCTCTTTTCAGAACCCACTCTCCATCCCGCCGGGCGCAGATGAAAATATCTTCTTTACAGATGTATTGCGCTCTATCGAGCTGGCACTGTTTGTGACAAAGCTTGACGGAGAGATTGTGTTTGTCAATGAAGCATTTATGAATATGACCGGATACAGCAGGGGTGAGTTGATCGGTAAAACTCCAAATATTTTGAAGTCGGGTCATCATCCCGGCAGTTATTATAAAGAGTTTTGGGAAAATATTTCAAAATGTAATACGGTACGGCAAATCTTTGTGAATCGGAAAAAGAGCGGAGCGCTCTATTACGAAGACAAAACGATTTCGATCGTACATAACGAGTTCGGAGAACCTATCTATTATGTCAGTATCGGTCAGGATGTCTCCAAGCTGATCGGTGAGTCGGAGAGCTATAAAGACAAGGCTTATCACGATGAGTTGACAGGATTGTACAACAGACTGAAGCTTGATGAGGTTCTGACACGAAAGATCAGTATGCTTAGGAGGTACTCCAATCCATTTTCGATTATTTTCATCGATATTGATCATTTCAAATCCATCAATGATCATTTTGGACATACCACCGGAGATGAGGTGCTGAAAAATTTTTCCCGTATTTTACTAACCATGCTGCGCAGGGACGATCTGCTTGTACGGTGGGGAGGGGAAGAGTTTCTGTTGCTGGTAGATACTGCTTTGGATGAGGCATATCTTCTGGCCGAAAAACTCAGAAAGAATATTGCAGAAGCGGTCATTTGCGAAAAAGAGCGGATAACTGCAAGTTTCGGTGTGACCGGGTGGTGCCAGGGTGATACGGTTGCAACACTTTTTGCCAGAGTCGATCATGCCATGTACCACAGTAAACACAATGGACGCAATCAGGTTTCGAAGGCCAAATGCGATCATATTGAAGTAACTGCATAGCATCGT
>JANTHE010000206.1 GCA_024762585.1 Sulfuricurvum sp.
ATCATCAATATTAAAATCAATATTTTCATATGCAAAAGACATCGTTACTCCAGTTCTGCCAAAATTTCGGTAAATGCTGTTTTAAATGCATCCAGGCCTTCAGCCATCAGACGCGATCGGAGTGCATCGAGATCGAAACCGGCCACATCCAGTGCATGAAAATGCGCTTCTATCTGTTCTGCTGCAATCGGTAATTGCGCTGCGCGCTGCCCATGTGCTATAAATGCCTCAATCGTATCAATCGGCGCAGTATTGACGCTATGCGGTGCCAGTAACTCATCAACGTAGTACGAAGCATGCATTCCGTCACTCTTGACACCGGTTGAAGCAAACAAGGTCCGGCAAAATGGCACTTCTAGCGATTCTACTGCCGCATAGATCTCTGCAGCATTATATATTCCTGTCAGTGCGGGGGCAATGCCTTTAGCTGCCAGTTCCGGATCCAGCGCACGATCGAACCGGCTGACGAAGACACTGATCACGGTATCAACACTATTCGAACCCTTTTCAAGACCGCGGGCAAATGAATCTGCACATGCCAGTGCCTGTGTCTTGGAAAAAACCAATGTCGCATTGACCGGGATTCCTTCTGCGACCAGTGCTTCCATCGCTTCATATCCCGCATCCGTCGCGGGAACTTTGATCATCACGTTCGGTTTACCGATTTCTCGGAAAAGCCTGCGTCCCTCTTCCAATGTACCTATGGCGTCATCACACAAATAGGGATCGACTTCGATACTGACATAGCCATCATCCCCCCGGTCAAACAGCGGGAGAAGTGCATCGGAGGCTTTTTGAATATCATAAATTGCCAATGCCTCATATTTTGCTTTTGGTGCATGATTTCTCAACCCCTCCAGCTGCAGCTGATACGCGGGCGAGGTCAATATGGCATTTTTGAAAATGGCAGGATTGGAAGTCGCGCCGTTGACGATGCCCTCTTCAACCAGTCGCTTGAGTCCACTCTCGATAAAGTCGCGCTCGATAAAATCGGCCCACAAAGAAAACTGGATATCCGGTAGGTACATGCTCACTCTTTTATTGGTATGCAGTGATTATAACCGAAACTCTTCTTGCTGTCTATAAAGCTGCTACGTGAAATCATTTTGTAATCTATATCAACATTAAGTAGTAATTAACATTCTTCTTAGGTATAATTAAACTGTAATTCAACATTTCAAGGAAAACCTATGTTTAAATCCCTTACACTCGTCGCTAGTACGGCTGCAGCAGCCGTTCTCTTCTCAGGCTGCGCCATGACTGTCGGTACGCCGGCAACCGGTTTCCTCTATACCGATGCTCAAGGTCCGGGACATGCCGCGACGCCTAACAAGATTGCGAAAACCGGCACCTCAACATGTACCTCTGTGCTCGGCCTGCTGGCATCTGGTGACTGCTCAATCTCAACCGCAGCCAAAAACGGCGGTATTTCAAAAGTCTCTACCGTTGACTACAAAGTCAAAAACATTCTTGGCATCTACGCAACAACTGAAATTATCGTCACCGGCGAATAAGCTGATCCCCCCTCTTCCGGGGGAACAATCTTGCTCCCATAAACTTCCAGTTCACCTCTCCCTTAGCTCCATTTTTATAAAACCCAAGCATTTCCTTCGCCTGTTCCGTTTAGAAATAGTAGAAGAAACCGACCAAGAAGCTACGCTGTACCCCCTCGGATTTATCGCAATAGTCATAAGAAACCTTAAGTGCGTTGTTTTGCGAAACCCGAAAGGTGTGCTGCGCCTGCGCTACCCACTGCCGCCTGCCATCAACGTAAAATCGATAGCCCCCTTCGGCCAGAAGTTTCGAGCCACTGCCAGTCTGAAATACAATACCCGTTGAGGGCTTTATTGCACCGACGGGTCTATGCGCGATGTAGAACTCTGGATCGGCCATCGCATAGGCATATCCCCACGTTCCGCCCACACTAGCTCCCGCTCCGACCGTGGCGCCAAAAACCGTTTTACGCTCGATAAAACTCTGGTCCCATCCAAAACGGGTGCGCCACGACAGAGAAGTGAAAAAAGCGCTGCGGGGCGCGATGGATGTTATGGAAAGCAGTGTAGCCTTTTCCACGGCGGCACCGTCACGGTCATGGCGCAGTGTCATATCCAGAAATTCAATCTGCGTGCCTTCCAGAAAGCCGACGCTGCTGTCGCCAAGGTCATGATACGCCGGCCGGATACCTATGGTCTGATAAGGCAGACCATCCCGCCAGCCCGTCCCTATGGAAGCCCGGGTGGCCCTATGGCCCTGATCGGGGTTTTCGGGCTGCTTGATCGCGACCTTTTCCCCTTGTCCCAAAGCGGCACGCGCGGAGTTGATGGCATGGTAGCGCTCAAGATACGCTTTTTTGTTCATTTCACCCTTCATCAGACGGTACTGGGCCAGCTCCGACGCCGCTTCGAGGGTATACCGACGCATTTGCACCGTGCGGTTTGTATCCGTCGAGATGGTCGTGACAGTTTTTATACCGCGGGCCAAAGTCATAGCATCGTTCTTCCCCTGTGCATCAAGAGCCGATTCATAGGCCAGCAGCACCGTCCGTTTGGAGGGCCGGTAGTGTTTTTTAATAACCAATCCCTCCATCTCTACCGCGTGTACCGTCTCCATCGGAATAACATGATAGATAAAATGTTCGCGCAGATGGGCGTCTGGACGGGCGATCTCTATCAGCCAGAGCATATTGTACGAACAGTTTTCATCAAAAAAATAGTACCAGTTATAAATATTTCGCACCTCCCAGATATGCCGTACCATCATCATAACTTCATGGTGCGTAAAATCCAGATCATACTCCCAGACAT
>JANTHE010000207.1 GCA_024762585.1 Sulfuricurvum sp.
TACTTATCCAACATGAGAATAAATGTTTCAACCTGTCGTGAAAATGTCGAAACTGAAGGCCAAAAATCATTTCGGCTTTTAGAAATTTCAGATAGTGACTTGGAGAGAAATATATGAAAAAGTTTTGAAAAAAATGTCTGTAGCGAAACATCCGCCCGAATCAGTCGCACCATTACGCCAAAATGTTCTTCTAAATCGTGGTCATGGTGAATAAAAAACTGCTCAAACAGCTTTTCAGCTATGAAATTCACGCTTCTTTTTTGCATCTGCTCCTTACAAAACAGTCCAAATGTTTCACTAAATGCCGCTAAAAAGAGTGCACGTTGATCCTGATGTTGTGGATCTGGGGAAAATAGAGTATTAAAGCCGGAAAACAGCACGCCGTTTTCATTGTTCAAAAAACACTCCCTTTCAAAATAACGAAATCACTTTTTGAAATACTTTATACAAGCTTTCGACTTGCTCCGGGGTCGTACATTCGTTCGGAGCATGGATTGTATCATTACGAACGCCGAATTCGATAACATCGACACCGTACGGGGCAATGAAACGCGCATCTGAAGTGCCGCCCGCCGTGGAGTGTTTCGGTCGGATACCCGTGACCGATTCAATTGCAGCATCGATAGTACGAACAATGTGCGTATTAACATCGGTCACAAAAGGTTTGGCGCTTTGGTCCAGCGTAAGGGTGTAATCCATCTCTTTAAAGTATCGGTGTACGAAAGATTCTATGTCCTCTTTGGTCGTCTTGGTGGAATTGCGAACATTAAACATCATCTTGAGTTTGCCCGGCGTGACGTTGGTCACTTCCATCCCCGCTCGAATATCGGTGATTACAAACTGGCTGGGAGAAAAATATTCATCCCCCTCATCCAGATTTACCCCTGCCATATGATGCAATACCTGCGCCACCTTATGAATAGGATTGGTCGCCTTCTCGGGATAAGCCGCATGTCCCTGCTTGCCCCGCTTTTCGATCACTCCATTGATAGAACCGCGGCGCCCAACTTTGATAGCATCTCCAAATTGTGCTTCGCAGGTCGGTTCGGCGACGATGCAGGCATCAGGCAGCATCCGCTCTTTTTCCAGCCACTTCAGTACTTCAACCGTACCATACTTGGCCGGCCCTTCCTCGTCAGAAGTCAGCAGCAGCGAAAGTGTGCCGTCGAAGTGTTTCACTTTCTTTACGGCCTGGGTAAAAGCCGCTACCCCCGCTTTCATATCCTGTGCACCACGGCCATAGATTTTCCCCTCTTTTTCAACCGCTTTGTACGGATCTGTCTGCCACCCCTCTCCGGCCGGAACGACATCGACATGCCCTGCAAAACAGAGATGCTCTCCTTTGCCGAACGTTTTATAAATGAAAAGGTTTTTCACCCCTTCAGCATCGATGCGTACCGCAGTAAAATCATCCAGATAACCTTCGATAAAATCGAGAATTCCCCCATCATCCGGTGTCTCGCTTTTGCGTTCAATCAGGTGTTTAAAGAGTGTAATAACGTCCACACTCAGCCTTTTGGGTTTTCGTAAAAGACATACTGGGTAGAATAATCGCTTACTTCAAAATAAACTTTTTTCTCGCCGCTGTCGACTTTATAGTTGAAATTGCTGTCGATCACACCGTAACTGTAGCGGTACGGACGCGGTTTGCCATCGTCGGTGCCTTTGCCAGTACTCATCTTGTCAATCTTGATAAAGCGCATCACGAGCTTGCCACCGCTGTAGATATCAAGCACCCCGTTGGTCCCCGTCCAGTTTTGCAGCCCGCGACCAAACTTGTTCTGGGTTTCTTGCGTACAGCCGGCCATAAGCAGCAGCAAAACGCCTGCTGCAATCACTGTCCTTACTTTTTTCATCATTCTGTCCTCTATGGAATTACGGCGATTATAGCAAAACTACTTTGTCACAGAGGCCTTTTTCGGCACCTTCCGCGCCGTCTTAAGGCTACGAACACAGCGCAGGTAGCGTTTATGCGATTTGTCGTAGTTGTCCACCTCGCCGTGTTCGAAAAAGACCAGCCATGCATCCGAGGTGTCGGAGACATCCGTGACCGACGTCCAGTAATCTCCGGAGTGTACATAGCGTATCTGCGAAATGAAAGCTGGGTCTTCTTTGCGGTAATCCACCAGCGTCAGCAGCTCGCGTACCGTCGGAAGCCGCCAATCGTCATAGTTACCTATCTTTAGATCCTTACAGTACTGCGACGCCTCATACCACGTCATCTTCGTATTGGCCGTCACCCCGTCGTCCTGCCACATCAGCCCGCCGGACTTGTCAACATACGGCTGCGCCGCCGCAAGAACACCCACACTCATAAGCATCATAAATATTGTACGCATCATTGTTCCTTTGGCTTCATTGTATCATTGAACATACCCAACTACCTTGGCCTGCATCACCATTTTTTCCATGCCGTAAGGGTCCGTGACGACAAAAAAGATGCCCTCATCGCTCTCGACGGCGGTTCCGACAGCCCTCTCTACCGTCTCTTCGCCGTTAAAATAATCCTTGTTCAGATACTTGATGTTATAGCGCTTTCCCTCCGTCACCCGCAATGCCTTGAGCTGTGGCTGCGTATGCGGGACAAATGCCATAGGCTTCTCCTTCTCGTCATTCGATATCGTATTGTGATAAAGTCCAATTCTACTGCAATCCCTTTTAAGAATGCTCATTATTCCCTATAAGTCTATCGGACCTCAGGGGCGTTCTTTAAAGATTTTAAACCCCTTAAAACGATACGTTAACTTGAACACATCATCGTTATCACTTCCCATTGCACTATAATTT
>JANTHE010000208.1 GCA_024762585.1 Sulfuricurvum sp.
AGCAAAGGGGCGCTGTTTATCTTCATAGGTGTTCTGATGGTGTTGATGGGTTTCTCGCTGATGGGGAAACTGAAGTTCATTACGTACATTGAGAGTTCCGGCGCGAACAGTAATCTTTTCAAGCGGCTTTTTCGTTTGCTCATTGCCTCAAAAACATTGCCGAGTTTCTTTTTTCTGGGAATGCTAAACGGGTTTATCCCCTGCGGTTTTGTCTACTTTTTCGCCGCATTTGCCGCAGCAACGGCTTCGCCCGTCGGAGGTGCCCTTGTCATGGCGGTTTTCGGACTGGCGACGGTACCGGTACTTTTTACCGTCGGCTTTTTTGCCGGACTGGCGCAGAAGATGCGCTTTCGCGAAGTTGCCGTAAAACTTGCGGGCGCACTGGTGGTGTTCTACGGTTTGTTCACCGGCTACAAAGGATACATGCTCATGACCCATCCCGAAACCATGAAAACGAAAATGCAACATATGAAACAGGATCTGGGAAGCAAGATCGAATCGGCTAAAACGCAGTAGATGTTCAAGCGCGACGACCCCAAAAATAACTACAAGAATGTGACGCACGCATTCTTTTTGGCACTGGCGATCACCATTGCCGAGCCTTCGACCGTTTTGCCGTTGATGGTGCATCATTTCAGTGACAGCATGGTCGTAGTCGGGGTATTCGCCTCATTGCTGCGCGGCGGCGCCATCGCGGTGCAGCTCTATGCCGCGTTTCATGCCCAGGCGTACCGCAGCGTGCTGCCTTATTTGAGAAAGGTATTCTTTTTTCGCTGGATCAGCTGGTTTTTGATCGGGGTGAGCATCTTTGTTTTTGGAGAGCACCATAAAGAGCTGACCCTGCTTCTGATCGGGATCGGACTCTTTTTTTTCTCGTTCAGTGCGGGATTCGGTGCCATCTATTTCAAAGAGCTTCAGGCGAAACTGTTTTCCAAAACCTATCGCGGAAAAACCATGGCCAACCGGCAAATCGCCGGATCGATCGCCTCTATTTTAAGCGGGGGCGTTGCGGGATATGTGCTCGAACATTTTGACGCACCGCTGAGTTACGCCTATCTGTTCATGGTCAGCAGCTTTTTTATGGTTATCGGATTTGTGGCGTTTGTCACGATTGAAGAGCCTGAAAAGGAGCAGGTCCTGGTTAAAGAGAAACATTTCAGGACATTTTTACGAAATGCGGTGCAGATTTTACGTGCGGACAAAAAGCTGCAGCGACAGATTTTCGCCATTTTTTTGAGTTACAGCTACTTTTTGGCCATGCCGTTTGTCATTTTGAACGCCAACAGTTCCATTGCACTGACGGGCTGGATGCTTGGCGGGTTTATTTCGGTACAGATGCTTGGCAGTATTTTCGGCAGTATGATGCTGTGGCGAAGAATCCATCATTATGAGAAGATGCTCTCTATGAGTTTTGTGATGATGATCGCCGCTTTTGTCATAGCACTGTTCGCCGATTCCGTCTATGCTTACGCGGCAATCTTTTTGCTGTTCGGTATGGCACTTGACGGCTTTAATATCGCGGGGATGAATCTGGTCATCGAAATCGCTCCGGAGGCCAAACGGCCCATCTACACCGCTTTGCAGACGAACATTGTCTCTTTGGGGCTCTTTTTCCCGGTGCTCGGCGGGGCAATACTCAAGGGTACGGGGAGTTACAGTGTCGTCTATATTCTTGCCATTGCAATGCTGGTGGCGGGATTTTTGGTCAGTCGGCGGTTACGCTGACTTAACAGGCTTTTTCAGGACTCTTGCATAGTAGGTATGCCCCTGATAGTGTGTCTCTTTGAGTTCACCATCTTTAATCAAACGCGCTACCTCTTCCCAGTTTCCTCCGGATTTTTCTAAAAACTTTACAACGGCTTCTTTGCGCATAGGATGTACAGATAAAATGCCAAGCAAGTCGTTTTCACGTGATTCGGTATAGGCGAATTCATCTCCTTCGTATGTAATGAGCAGCTCAGTATTGAGCCCTCTTTCTTTAAAGATATGATAGGCTTTGGCGATGGTTTCGTTTAACGGGGCGTTTACATCGTTTTGTGCCGGCGGTCTGGTCGGTACTGAGATGTAGCAGATGTCGGGCCGCAGACGTTGTAGCCACGCAGCGGTTGTTTCAAGTTCGTATTCTGAATCGTTAACGCCTTTGACGAGCATCGTTTCAGTAGCCAGCACCCCTTTAAACACCTCTCTGAAGGCCAGTGCACCATTTTGCAATGCATGAAAATCAAGTTTGCCGCTGGGGCGATCCAGCCGATGCCAGGTGGATTCGACTGCAGTATCGGTTTTGAGCGAAACCCAGTCGGATTTGCAGAGGGCATCACGTACATCGCTCCTATCGATTAATGAGGCATTGGAGATGACCGCAATTTTGATTCCAAAGGGTCTGAGTGCAGATATGGCATGCTCCAAATTTAAATCAAGTGTCGGTTCACCATCGGGTACAAAGGCGAGGTAGTCGATGGCTTCATGCCGCTTATTTGAAGCATCGATGCGCATCCGCACCGATGAAACTATGGATTCAATACTGTAAAACGCCTCCCGCTCGATTTGCATTTTAAGCGTATTCCCAAGCTGACAGTATGTGCATGCATAGCTGCATATTTTCGGCACAATATTGTTTATACCCAGGCTGCGTCCCAGTCGGCGGGAGGGTACCGGTCCGAACGTGAGTAAGGCTGTTTCGGCGTACGTTTCTTTCACGATTCAGTACGGTTGTCAAACCGGCACAATCCGTTGCGGCGTCCGAAACCAAAGCCCCGTCTTGCCCCTCGGCCCGGCCGGCCGTA
>JANTHE010000209.1 GCA_024762585.1 Sulfuricurvum sp.
GTCGCGCAGGTAGGAGCTGGAGTCCTGCGAAACGAAACTGAAATCGTAATAACCCTGCGCGACAAGCCTTTCAACCTCATTGGCAATGCTTTCGAGCGAGCGCGAATGGAGTTTGCCTTTGAACGAGGGGATGGCGCAGAATGAACAGCGCTGGTTGCACCCTTCGGAGAGTTTGATATAAGCATGATAGGTCGAGCCCGTCACGACGCGTTCGGCCCCGTCAATCAGATAGACTTCTTCGCTGAAGCGGCTCTGCTTTTGCGCCAGCAGTTCGTCAATACGCTCGTAATCGCCCACACCGGTAAAGATGTCAACTTCGCTGAGCTCTTTTGAAAGTTCCTCTTTGTAGCGTTCACTCAGACACCCTGCCATGACGAGCAGGGAATCGTCTTTGCGCGTGCTGTCAAGGCTGAGGACGGTATTGAGGGATTCTTCCTTGGCGGCATCTATAAATCCGCATGTGTTGACTATGATTACGTCGGCATCTTCGCTTTGCTGTGTCAGTTCAAAGCGTTTCAGCCGTCCCAGCATCACCTCGGTATCGACAAGGTTTTTTGTGCAGCCCAAAGAGACAACATGCAGTTTTTTATTCACCATACTTTTCCTTTAGAGGTGCCTTGTATAATATCGCAATTATAGCGAAAGGAACCCTGTGGAGTTTGATGTTGCAATACTGGGCGCTGGGGCCGCAGGGCTGATGGCCGCCGCATGGCTGAATGAACACAGCCGCTTGTCGGTCTGTGTGATCGAAGGGAATACAAAACCGGGTGCCAAGGTCCGTATCAGCGGCGGCGGGAAATGCAATTTGACCAATACCCAAGTTTCCGAACGAAACTACCTTGGAGATGCAAAGCTGGTGCGGGAGGTGTTTCGGTGTTTCGATCGAGATGCCCTGCTGCAATTTGTCAAAGAGCGGGGATGCGAGAAGCTAGAACTGCGCAAAGGGCGCTACTACTTCTGTCCCCGCAGCGCACAGCAGATGATTGATCTGCTTTTGCATTCTGCAAACAAGAGCAGATTTTTATTCGGGCAGAACATTAAAGCGGTGGTGCAGAATAATGAGGGATTTCGTGTTGAAACGGATAAAGAGACAGTGACAGCTGGCAATGTTATTGTCGCAACAGGCGGTATCAGTTATGCATCGGTCGGAGCCAGCGATATCGGTTTAAAGATTGCGGAAAGCTTTGGGATCGAGACAGTACCGTTCTCTCCCGCGCTTGCGGGGCTGACACTGCAAAAAGATCAGTTCTGGATGAAAGCGCTCAGCGGCATCAGTTTCCCGGTGGCAATCCGGGTTGGCGACAAGCGGCTGCGTGAAGAAATGCTGTTTGCGCATCGGGGCATCAGCGGCCCGGTGGTATTGTCTGCTTCACTGTATTGGGAAAAAGGCATGATCGAGGTGGATTTTCTTGATGGGCAGAATGTCGGTGAATTGGTAAAGCGCGGCGGAAACAAAAAGCTTTCTACCGCATTGCCGCTGCCAAAACGATTTATACTTCTGTTTTTAGCACAGCTTGGTGTAGAGGATAAGCCGTGCAGTGCGTTCAGTACCGATGAGAAAAAAGTGCTGTATCGTTTCAGTACTTACCGATTTGCCCCAGCGGGAACATTCGGATTTACAAAGGCAGAAGTGAGCAAAGGCGGCGTCAGTACCGATGCGTTGCAAAGCTGTTGTTGCGAAGCAAAGAAGAGCAAGGGACTCTATTTCGTCGGTGAAGTGGTAAATGTGACGGGAGAGCTGGGCGGCTACAATTTTCAGTGGGCTTTTTCCAGTGCCGTAAGTGCAGCCGTAAATATCATGAAGTTTAAAGGTGCCCTTTAAAGTTTAGTTAAAATCGTTATGGGTATAATCAAAAAAACGCGCAAGGTTTGATCCAAACTAAAAAGGCAGATGATGTTACGAAAACTGGTACTTCCCGCGATGTTGCTAATCGGTATGGGATTGGAAGCTGATGAGCACAGTTACGAGAGAGAAGATAACTCGAAAGGGCTGATCGGAATCGAGCTTGGATATATGGGTACAAATTATCAGGAAGATACCGGACGTAAAGATATCAATGACAATCCGATCATCAACAAAAAGACGACCTCAAGCCCGAGTATCGGCCTTAAGCTTGGCGGTGAAACAGAGCATTATCGCCTTTTTTTGGAAGGGCGAATCTGGAATACGGATGACTACAATAACGGGGCTTCAGTGGGCGGAGCACTGCAATATCTGATTCCGGTAGCTGAGACGGTCAATCTGTTTATGGGTGTCAATGCCGGGGCGGTCAATGTAGTCAATGCCGAGTGGGATCCCTATGCGGGAGGGGATGCTGGTGTCAACATCAATTTCAGCGATGCATATGGCATAGAAATCGGGGCACGCTACAGCGCGGTTGACGTCAGCAGCGATGAGTATGGAAAAATTAATGCGCTCTATCAGGGATACGTCACAGCGATATTTAAATTCAGTGGCGATTATTGATCTTTTTTTATGATTGAAACACCGTTTGTCAGTGTGGACGGGATCGTGGAGTTGTACGATCATGATACATTCCGTGGTATTGTACTGATTGAGCGGAAGAATCCGCCTTTTGGCTGGGCGTTTCCCGGTGGCTTTATTGACAGAGGTGAAACGGTAGAAACAGCGCTGAAACGCGAAATGCTAGAGGAGATTTCACTCGAAGTCAAGATCCTGCATCTTCTTGGCATCTACTCAGATCCCCAGAGAGATACTAGATTTCACAGTATCTCTTCCACTTTCGTCTGCAGAGCCGAAGGTGTTCCGGTGGCGG
>JANTHE010000210.1 GCA_024762585.1 Sulfuricurvum sp.
TATCGGCAATTTCGTCGAAACCAAAAAATCGCATCTTCGCGGGGTCAAGGCGGGGCATCTAAGCTATCTTGGTGATGCCAATATCGATGAGGGCTCCAATATCGGCGCAGGGACCATTACCTGCAATTACGACGGCAAGGCAAAGTACAAAACAAAGATCGGTAAAAATGTTTTTGTGGGTTCAGACACTCAGATCGTGGCACCATGTGAAATAGAAGATGACGTTTTGATTGCTGCAGGAACCACCGTAACAGGCAGGCTGGTCCCACGCGGTTCCCTTGCGGTCAGCCGTACCCCGATGAAAAGTGTCAAAAATTTTTACTACAAGTTTTTCGGCAAGGCAAAATCGTGAACATCCCCTCCGATCTTCTCGCCGGAAAACGTGTCCTGCTGGGAGTGAGCGGTTCCATCGCCGCGTACAAATCCCTGGAACTGGTTCGGCTTTATATCAAAGCGGGCGCAGAAGTAAAAGTCGTCATGAGCGATGCGGCGAAACGGTTTGTCACACCGCTCAGCTTCGAAACACTCAGCCGAAACGAAGTGCTGCACAGCGATAACGAATCGTGGGCGAATCGCCACAATCATATTCAAAGTGCGGAAGACGCCGACTTGATGGTGATCGCCCCGGCGACGGCCAATACCATTGCCAAACTGGCCAACGCCGTCGCCGACAACCTGCTGCTGCAGTGCGCACTGGCCTACCCCGGCGTCAAACTGCTCTGCCCCTCGGCCAACACACAGATGTTGCAAAACCCCATCACCCAGGCCAACCTCAAGATGCTCGGCGTCGCCAACTACGATATTGTTGGCACCCAGACCAAAGAGCTGGCGTGCCAAACGACCGGCGACGGGGCCATGGCCGAACCGCTGGAGATCTTCTGGCACAGTGCCCGACTGCTGCTGCAAAACGACTTCTGGAACCACCGGCGCGTCATCGTCACCGGCGGCGGCACCATCGAACGGCTCGATGACGTTCGCTACCTCTCCAACTTCTCCAGCGGAAAAATGGCCTCGGCACTTGCCACCGCGCTCTTCTTACGCGGCGCAGACGTCAACCTGATTGCCACACGGTTCGATACGGGCCTGCCCGAAGCCATGCACACGCTCGATGTGGAGAGCAGCGAAGAGTTGGCCGAGTATCTGACCGACTCCATCCGCATTGCCAAAAAAGGCGTAATGAGCAAGCCCTCGCTGCTCGCTGACGAACCGCGACATCTGATTCAGAAAACCCCATACCTTTTTATGGCCGCCGCGATCAGCGACTATCTCCCGGCGCATCCACAGCAGGGGAAACTGAAAAAAGATGTATTGGGCGATCGATGGAGCCCCGAGCTCAGGCAAAACAGCGATATCATCGCTTCTCTAGACAAAACGGGCATCAAAACCATCGCTTTCAAAGCCGAATTCGACAGTGATGCCGCCCTGGCGAACGCAAAAAAAGCGTTGAAAGAAAAAGCGGTCGATGCGGTCGCACTGAATGTACTCGGGGGCGAACAGGGTTTCGGCAGCGACAAAAATGCCATTACCTTCATTACCGAACAGAGTGAAACCATACTGCCGCTTTCTCACAAGCTTTCACTGGCGCTTCACCTGCTCGACGAGGCCGAAACGTTATGAGCAACCTCCCGCGACACGTCGCCATTATCATGGACGGGAACGGCCGCTGGGCCCAACAGCGCGGCAAGGCACGTGTCAGAGGACACGAGCGGGGAGCGGAAGTCATTCGCGATATCTTGACCTTTGCCGCACACCATGACGAGATCGAATACATGACGCTCTACGCTTTCAGTACCGAAAACTGGAAGCGACCCAAGGCGGAAGTAGACTTTTTAATGAGACTGCTGTCGCGTTATCTGAAAAAAGAACTGCACGTCTACCTGGAGAATGATGTCAGTTTCAATGCTATCGGTGATCTCTCCCGTTTCTCCCCCTCCGTGCAAGCGCTGATACACGACACGGAACGGCAGACAGCGCACTGCAAAGGGCTGAAACACTATTTTGCACTCAATTACGGTGCGCAGGATGAAATTATCCGGGCACTCAATTCGCTTCGCGAGAATCAAACAGACATCACCAAAGATTCCCTGAGTGCTGCACTCGATGCGCCCGAAGCAGTCGACCTCATGATTCGGACCGGCGGCGATCATCGCCTCTCCAACTTTCTGCTATGGCAGGCCGCTTACGCGGAACTCTTCTTTACCCGCACACTCTGGCCCGATTTCACCGCGCACGAACTGCAAAGCATCATTAATCAGTTCAAATCTGTCGAGAGACGGTTCGGGGGACTTTAATGTTTGTATCCGAACTGATTTTCATCACTGTTTTAGGCTTGCTGTTCGGCTCTTTTTTGAATGTGGTCATCTACCGTGTTCCCAGATCAGAAAGTATCGTCTTCCCGGCATCACACTGTACCAATTGCGGCACCAAGCTAAAACCATGGCACAATATACCACTGCTCTCCTGGCTCTTTCTTCGCGGCCGCTGTGCGTTTTGCAAAGCGCCCATCAGTGCGCAGTATCCTGTCATTGAACTGCTCAGTGCCACCGTCTTCGCTGCCGTGTATCTGAAACTTGGCCTCTCCTACCCGGCCATGGGCGTCATGGCCGTATTCCTGACGCTGCTGGCCCTCTCGGTCATCGACCTCTACTACAAGATGGTACCCGACAGCCTAAACCTGCTGGCCCTCACGCTGGCCGTGCTCAGCGCCTGGTCACCGCAGATGTTGCTTGAAAAC
>JANTHE010000211.1 GCA_024762585.1 Sulfuricurvum sp.
AGAGTCATACAAAGAATATGAACTGATCCTCGTCTATGCCTATATGCAGAACAAAAGCAGCAATATCACCGAGCATGACATCTACCAAGATCTTATCGACGAGTCGCAATTTCATCTAAAGTCGTTCGGAAATCTGATGGCGAAAATGGGTATTCTCGCTCTGCCGCGCGAATTGCATGAACACACCTACAAAATCGACGATGTCGAGACATTCATCCGAAACGGCATCGACGAAGAGGAAAATGCCAAAGAACAGTGCCGAGAGCTTGCCGGCATGATCACCGACAAGGAACTCTCCGAGTTCTTTGATTTCATCAACTTTCAAGAAAGTTATCATATCGAACTGATGAAAAAGTTATTAAATTAATAACTCAACACTAAATCATATATCCCCGAAATAGAATTCCAGCCAGTAGCGGACCACGTAGTTGGGCCGCCAGTTGTACAACATGTCGAAATCGACACGGGGCTCCAGCTCGAAAAAGAGCCATTTGCGCAAAAAGGAACTTTTCCAGCTCGCACCAAGAGAATAACGGTTCACACCGCTGTGCGGATCAACATCGTCGTAGCGCGGATTTTCATAGCGCCCTTCGTTCAGTGTCGTCTCGCCTGAAAGGCTGACATACGTTCGGAAACCGACGTTGTATTTCACGGTATTGAAGTAGGAAATGGACGCATCGTACTGCATCCCTTTTTTTTGCGTCTCCGTCGAGCGTTTCAAAAAAAGGCGCACGAGTTCGGCGGCGGCGATACGACGGTCGAAATAGAGATCTGTCTCTTCGTAGAACTCTCTTTTGACAGAGTACTCCGCATACTGGACCGGACGTATCAGCCAGTCGTAGAAGTTCATCGGGTACTCGACGCGCGGCTGAACGAACGGGTTGGTCAACCCTCTGAACCCCGCCGAAACATCAAACTTAAGATTATCGACAAACTCCGGGATAAAATAGCGCGCACCGACCGTCGTCGTGTCATCGACATTTCCCTGATTGTCGAAGACCTGCTTATTCTCATCTTTGAGCGGGTCACCGATAAAAAGCTGTAAATGACGCTCGGTAAATGGAAGCGATATGGCAAACTTGATTTCATTGAGAAATTTCGCCCCCTCCTCCTTGTTCGTTTCAGTCCCCAGGCGCAAAATCAGATAGCTGGCTTCACTGCTGTACAGATAGGTATCGTCACGGAACAGTTTATTGAAATAGTCTGACAACTCTTCGCTCACATTGCCGTCTCTCGGCGTTCCGCGGGAAGCTTTGGTCACATTTTCATCGCCGGCCCAGCTGGCCAGCTGCCGATCGGCATTTGAGGAGAAAACATGTACCGTATGTGTCATGCCCGCATGAAAATCGTCAAGATAACCCATACCGCTCTCGAGCCAGCTTCGCTCGTCTTCCATCTCGAACTTGTACTTGGTGATGGCCATCGCTTTCTTTATATCGATACGCGACACCATGGCGCTACAATCATATTCTGAATCAGAAGAAGAGAAAGAATGGTTCTGATCTGTCGCAAAATCATCTCCCTTTGCCGCAACAAGGAAGAGTACACATACACACAAAAACCCCAGTATTTTCATACCTTAGAGTATAGCACCTATGCTATCAAATACGTTTAAAAACTAACAAAACCTTGTCATTTGTGTCGTATAGAGAGATATTTTTGTAATGAATGAGCTTTAGCTCTGGCAAGTTGCGAAAGCGCTCAAGCGGGTGGAACCATTGCACAATTTCAGATTGTTCTTTTGCATAGCACTCATTAGACTTTTTCGTAAACAGCGTGAACTCTGTGTGCAGTTCATTCTCATCAAAATAGGCGTCTACATTGAGGAAATGATTTCCATCCTCATTGCTCATCGTCCCCTCGGCGACATCCGTAAAGCCATGAAGCGAATTAATGTCCGCCACGAAAATCCCGCCGGGTTCCAAACGGCTAGCCACACAGTGCAGGAAAAGGCCCAGCCCTTCGTTGTCAAGAAAGTTCAACACATCGAAGGCCGCGACGGCCGCATCGAAACTCCCCCGCACCTCGCAGATGCCGGTCCGTGACACCTTGAGCCCTTTTGCCGCAGCCGCTTCGACCATCACTTCGCTTTGATCGATGCCGGTGCAGCCGATGCCCCGCTCTTGCAGTTTTTCCATCAGCAGGCCCCGGCCGCAGCCAATATCTAGTAACGTGTTTACAGAATAGTTTTCAAGGGTCTGGAGATAGATGTCATGCAGTTGTTCGGTTGAATCTTCGATGCCAAGCAGGTGCTCCGCTTTGGCATAGAGGTCAAGACTCACGCACGACCCTGTTGATTTTTTCGTAGATGTCGAGCACTTCGGATTTCTTTTCGAAATAGCTGTTCTTGTTGGCGATCAGATGCGTCGTTGACTCCATGATCTCCTCGACGACCTCCAGGCCGTTTTGCTTCATGGTCGTGCCGGTTTCGACAATGTCGACGATCATATCCGCCAGACCGACCAGCGGGGCAAGTTCGATGGAACCGTAGAGCTTGATGACATCCGCGGCGACGGCGCGTTCGGCGAAATAGCGCTTGGTGATGTTCACCATCTTCGTCGCCACCTTGATTTCAGGTTTCGTGAGGTCGAGCTTTTCGCCTTTTTTCATCCCGATGGCCACTTTGCAATAGCCCCGTCCCAGATCAAGCAGACGAAT
>JANTHE010000212.1 GCA_024762585.1 Sulfuricurvum sp.
TTCATCGACGGTGTACGGTTGAAAGAGCGGTTTTTGTTTTCGACATTCGGTTTCTTTTTCCTCTATGTTTTGACGGTGTTTGCGACGATGCTTTATATTTACCTGCGTGGATATGATGAAATGACGGCTTTTTCCGGCGCATTGGCACTTGTGGGCAATATCGGTCCCGGGTTTTCCATGGTGGGCCCGGCGGATAATTTCGGTTTTTTCAGTGATGGGGACAAACTCGTTTTCAGTGCAGCAATGATTATTGGACGCCTGGAATGTTACACGGTGTTTGTCCTTTTTAGCCTATCATTCTGGAGGCGATTTTAAAGGATCAGTATGCAAAAACAATCAAAAGAGCAGACGGGAGAGCAGTTCGGTAAAGTTTCAAAAAAGCACCAGAAACCTTTTCCCTGGCAGCACCCCAAGGCGGAAGAGGAAGAGCCTGAAGCGCTGGAGCGGGTGAAGGCGATTATGGAGCATTCCAATTTTATCCAGGCGGATCGCGACCCGGCATTTCTGCGTCGCGATGAAGTGCGCGGGCTGCGCCTTGAAGCAGATTATCTCAAACCAGAATTGCTGCTAAGAGAGCATGGCATTGAGCATACTATTGTCGTGTTCGGTTCGACGCGCATTAAAGAGGAGGCTGAAGCAAAGCGCTTGATTGCGCAGTTGGAGTCGCAGCGCGAAGCAAAGGACAGTGAAACACTGGAGCAGGAACTGCGCATTGCGCGACGGATTTTGGCGAAGAGTCTCTATTATGAAACTGCCCGTGCTTTCGGTCGAATCGTGGGCAGTTGTGGTAAGGGTCCGGAGGATGCCCGCATCACATTGATGACCGGCGGAGGTCCGGGAATCATGGAAGCCGCCAACCGCGGTGCTTACGATGTGGGTGCCAAATCGATCGGGCTCAACATTACGCTGCCGCACGAACAGTACCCCAACCCCTACATCACACCCGAGCTCTGTTTTCAGGTGCATTACTTCGCCATTCGTAAACTGCATTTTCTTCGGCGGGCGAAAGCGCTGGTGATCTTTCCGGGCGGTTTCGGCACGCTCGATGAGTGCTTCGAGACTCTGACATTGGTGCAGACGCGCAAGATCGACCCGATTCCCATCGTCTTTGTCGGGGAGAGCTATTGGCGCGGCATCGTCAATTTCGAGATGCTGGTCGAGGAGGGGACGATCGATCCTGAAGATATCGATATTTTCCACTTTGCCGAAACGGCGGACGAGGCGTGGGAGCATATTGTGCAGTGGCACCGAGCCGGCGGAACGCCGTTGGAAGTTTAGCGGCGCAAGACGGAGGACCATCGCAGGACAAGCAGGGAAAAGGCCAGCGGTACGATCAGCGTCGAAAGCGACGAGACGGCGACAAGGGCGGTAAAGAGCTGCGTATCGATGAGCTCCGCATCGAGCAGCAGCTTGGCGACGATGATCTCAGTGGTCAAACGGGCATTGAGCCCGATGCCGATGGTCCATGCCTCTTTGATGTTCAGCTTTTTCATCGGGACCATCAGCAAAATGCCGGTGAGTTTGCCCGCAAATGCGGCCATAAAAATAAGCAGCGCCAGTTCCGGTGCTTTGAACATACCCTCCAGGTCGACGCTCAGTCCGATCCAGAGAAAAAAGATGATGCCGAAAAAGCCGTAACTGACGGCACGAACCGCTTTTTCGGCGCGTTCCCCCGCCTTGTTGGAAGCGGAAAAAACGGGCCGCATCAGGATACCCGCCACAATGGCCCCGACGACCAGTCCCAGCTCGGTGTACTGCGCAAAACCGCCGAAGACGAACAGGACAATGATCATCAGCATGATCAGGTTCGATACTTTGGTTTTCAGCCAGTGCGAGAGCGGGGTGAGGATGATGCGGTGCACGACCCAGGCCGCGGCGATAAAGAGGACGGCGTTGGCAAAGATTCGCACGATCCCGCTGCCTTCCGAGATGACCGCTCCGCTTTGTGCTCCAATCCAGACCGAGACCAGTGCGACCAGAAAGACTTCGATGACGTCATCGAGTACTCCGGCCCCGACAATGTACGTACCGACTTTGGTGCGGATGAGGTTGAATTCGTCGAGCACCGGGACAATGACCGCTTCGGCGGTCGGCATACAGGCCAGTCCGATGACGAATGCCGTCATCCAGTCGTATTCCAAAAAGCGCATGACACCCATGCCGGCCGCAAAGGGCACAAGGGTGTTGAGTACCGTCGCCAGCGTGATATCGCGGCCCTGCTTTCCCATGGCGTTCGTGTCGATCTGCAGCCCGATGAAAAAGAGCAGAAAAAGGACACCGAGGTTCGCCAGTGCCGAAAAGACCGCATCAAAAGGCGCATGGCCGAGCAGCGGGGCTACCGGGGTGTAGTGCATGCCGATTCCCACGAGCAGCGCAGCGATGATACCCGGAATGCGCAGGCGTTCAAGTACCCCTGCGAGGAGATAAGCGATAGAGAACAGCAAGGCGAGCAGGAGCAGAAATTCGCCGAGCTGTTGATCGGTCATGTTACTGCTTGCTTTTGAGTCCGACGAGGTAGTGGAACATCATGATCTCGCCGACGAACGGCCCGGCGAAGTTGATCAGCGGGAAGAAGTTGAACAAGGCGGTGACCGCCGCGATGGTCCAGAGCATGCCGTTGCGGCGTTTGGTGCGCTCGATCTCCTCTTTGGTGTAGAA
>JANTHE010000213.1 GCA_024762585.1 Sulfuricurvum sp.
CCGGTTGGTTCCGACTGGACCGGGATATCGAGCGACTTTGCAAAACCCTTTTGATATAATAACTGTCAAAAAAAGAGGGACCATGCAGCATCTGATTCGTACGGACGATTTCACCATTGAAGAGATTTTATCCCTCTACGAGGATGCAGAAGTTTATACGCAAGGCGGCTTTCATCGCATTTTACAAGACCGCATCATCATTACGCTCTTTTTCGAAAACTCTACGCGAACCAGAAGCTCGTTTGAAATTGCCGCGAAACGCCTTGGAGCACAGATCGTCCATCTCGATGTCGGGAAAAGTTCTACCAAAAAAGGGGAGACACTCGTCGACACGGCGATGAACCTCGATGCCATGGGCCCGGATGCCATCATTGTCCGCCATGCAAATGCGGGGGTGCCCAAAATTCTCTCCAACCATACCAAAGCCGCCATCATCAACGCCGGCGACGGTGCCCATGCGCACCCGACCCAGGCCCTGCTTGACCTCTACACGCTGCGCAGGCACTTCGGAGAAGTAAAAGGAAAGCGCATCGCTATCGTGGGCGATATCAAAAATTCCCGTGTCGCCAACTCCAATATCGAACTGCTGCAGCGCTTCGGGATGAAGGTCACACTGGTCAGCCCGCCGCAGTTTATGCCGCAGAGCGATTTGGACTCTACTTTCCATCTTCACGATGTCATCGATGCAGTGGATGCCATCATGAGTCTCCGTACACAAACCGAACGACATTCTCAGCCTAGTTACGCCTCATTGCAAGATTACGCAAGTGACTTTTGTATTACCAAAGAGCTTGTCGGCGATCGCGACATCATTATTTTGCATCCGGGGCCGGTACACCGTAATATCGATATCGATGACGACCTCCTTGCAGATCCGCGCTGCAAGGTACTCGAGCAGGTGGCAAACGGTGTATCCGTTCGGATGGCGGTCTTGAAGAAACTCATCCTAGATGCCCACAAGTAAAATCAATACCCTTTGCGGATCGTCCACCCCTTTTGTTTTTATTACGGATTTTGAGGGCGATAACATTGAGTGCTATAGAATGGATGAGCTTGAAGAAGCCAATATCGCGTTCGCATTCCATGAAAAAGAGCATTCACATTCCCTCGAACTAGAAAAACAGCCACTTTCATTCGAGCACTATTCAAAAAAACTGGAATCTGTACAGGAACAAATACGAAACGGGAACACCTATCTGTTAAACCTGACACAACCTACATCCATCACTATTCCAGTATCGCTGCAAACCATTTTTACACAAGCTAATGCCCCGTATAAACTGCGCTATAAAGATCGTTTCGTCTGTTTTTCGCCGGAAAAATTTATTGAGATCATCGATGGAAAAATCTATACCTACCCAATGAAAGGAACCATTGACGCTTCAATTTCTGACGCGGAATCCAGAATATTGAGCGACGAAAAAGAGATGGCGGAACACTTGATGGTCGTGGATCTTCTGCGCAATGATCTCGGCATGGTTGCCACCGATATTCGTGTTGAAAGATTCAGATATATAGACAAAATTAAAGCAGGGCAAAAAGAGTTGCTACAGGTCAGTTCCCAGATTTCCGGAAAACTGCCAAAAGAGTGGCAACAGCACATTGAAATAATTTTAAAAACACTACTGCCCGCAGGAAGCATCAGCGGAACACCTAAAAAAAGAACGGTAGAAATCATCAAAGCTATCGAAGGCTATGAAAGAGGCTATTTCACCGGAGTGTTCGGATATTTCGATGGCAACAACCTTTACAGCGCCGTCATGATCCGCTTCATCGAAAAAACCGATAAAGGCTACATCTACAAGAGCGGCGGAGGTATCACCCTCGACAGCGATGTGCGCAGCGAATATGAAGAAATGATAGACAAGATCTACATTCCATAAGAGCAGATACAAGTAAGGTTTATGATTTTATAAGTAGGTAAATTGTAATTGCAATATTGAAAGTAAAATTCCGACGGAACCAGGCGGCGACCTAGTTTTCCACACCTGAAAGATGCAGTATCATCAGCGAAGGGAGGCTTAGCTTCCGGGTTCGGAATGGGGCCGGGCGTTTCCCTCTCTCTATAGCCACCTGGACAATCGGATTTAAAGACACGGCAGATGAGCGAAGCCCATCAGCCTACGCTAACGCTGAGTTTGCTTCAGCAGCAGGCTCGCGCGCAGATAAACCGCGCTTTGATGTCCTTAAATCCGATTGTGTGTCGGGATTAGGAGTTATCATGTCAAGTCAACAATCTTTGCAACTATGATTACCGTCTTTGCATACTGAGTAAGGCAGTAAGACACTAATGTTTAAGGAAAAAAGACGAACGGACGATTAGTACTGGTCAGCTAAATGCATTGCTGCACTTACACACCCAGCCTATCAAGCTTGTAGTCTTCAAGCGTCCTTCAGGGAGAGTTCATCTTGGAGTTGGCTTCCCGCTTAGATGCTTTCAGCGGTTATCACATCCGAACGTAGCTACCCGGCGGTGCCCTTGGCAGGACAACCGGTGCACCAGTGGTTCGTCCAACCCGGTCCTCTCGTACTAGGGTCAGCTCTCCTCAACTCTCCTGCGCCCACGGAAGATAGGGACCGAACTGTCTCACGACGTTCTGAACCCAGCTCGCGTACCGCTTTAAATGGCGAACAGCCATACCCTTGGGACCTGCT
>JANTHE010000214.1 GCA_024762585.1 Sulfuricurvum sp.
CACGAACGAAATAGTAGTAGTTCATGCTGCTCTCCAACAAGACGTCGGTAAATTCATGCGTCCTGGTCATCCCGACGCGGTTGGCGCTTTGGCAGTAGCCTTTGAGGCGTTTGGAACGGAACACCTCGAAGTAGACGTCATGCCCTTCAGGATAATCCCAGCTAAGCGTCACATCTCGGTCCGATACGTCCATAGCATAAAAGGCCTCGACGCGCGGCAGAGAATCGTGCTTGGCGTAATGCGGCGCTTCGGAGAGGGCGTAGGTGAGCGCCGGAATCTGCTCGTTGATATGCTCTAGCATGTTCTCCTGGTAATCGGAGATATTGCGCGAGCCCACTTCTACCACGAGCGCGAGGGCACCGGTGGAGTAGTAAAACTCCCGGCCGCTGCCCGAAATGAGCGATACGGGCGGTTTGCCCATATGTACACCGTACTCCCGGCCGCTGACCTTGCGAATCTCTTCGGCCATCGTGCTGGAGAGGACATTGAGGTCTGTGGCATCGATGGCATCTTCATGGATGAAATTGTGTGCCGGGAAAAAGACATTGCCCTGCGAGTGGTAATCCAGCGCAATCGAGATGTTGGAATGACTCAGCACGAAATCACGAAGGGCCGCCGTCTCGGGCTCGCTGAAGGGTTCGGGACCGGAGTAGACGTTGGACGTGGTATTCTTGTTCGGTGCAAACCCGACGGAAAAATTCCGATTCAGGTCGACGCCGTAGCTTCCGTCGGCGTTCTGGCGACGGTTCTTGCGCCAGAACGAAAAGTGATTGCGTGAATATTCGAACCCGTCGGGGTTGGCGCAGGGGACCATATAGAATGTCGCCCGAGAAAGCAAGGTGCGCAGCTGCGGGTCGTAGTCGATGTTTTCGATGATGTACTGGGCATAGGCAATGGCCAGTTCGATCCCGATCCATTCGCGGGCGTGGATGGTACCGGTATAAAAAAGGGCGGGTTTCTCTTCTGCGTCGGCCATGCCATCGGAGATCGTGACGCAGAGAATGTCGCGATCTTCCCAGGTTTTCCCAAGAGATTGGGTGCGGAAAAGATCGGGATGGCTTCGCGCGGCCGACTCGAAAAAGTCAATGCACTCCTGATACGAACTGTACTGTTGACGCATGACTTTCCTTTAGTGCCCGGGGTTACTGAAACGCTTTTGCCCAGAGTTCATGATGGGATTTTGGAATGAAATCATACGCTTTAAGCTCTTCAAAGCGGCTGACTTTTCCTGCATCGATAAGGCTCTTTATCTTTTCGGCCATCTCCTCTTCCATCCCCTGTAGGGTCAGCAGTTCGGTCATGGTAACATCACCGAAAATAAACTTTTGCGCTGCAGGCGCATGGTCGGGATGATCGTTCTCATCGAATTCGGCCTTAAGGTCCTCAGGAAGTTCGTCTTCCGTTTTCGGCGGTTCAATTGGTTCGGGGACATCTTCGGGGCGGGAATCCCCGGCAGCTTCCATGTCAAAAGGCCCTTTGTCGGCCAGCCAGTACGCGCCGTCGGCGGAAGGGGTGTATTTGGCAAAATAGAGATGGCGCAGCGTCCGCAGCATTGCCGCAGACATCTTGCCCAGCTCTTCCCAGCTGTACAGCGGCACATGCGGCATGCGGAAGCGGCCTTCGCTGAGGTCCCACATGATGTACTGGCCGATCCAGTCGCGGATATAGGGGAAGGCGGCAAACGCCGTGGCGCATTCGAGAATGTAGGCTTTGCCCGTCTTCTTGTCAATGGCGATGTCGCAGGCCCAGTACTCGGCCTTGGCGGCCTTGGAGGCTTTGACCGCCAGTTCGAGCGCGTTCATGGGGACGTTGTCGTAGCTCATATCGCCGCCCTGGCTGGTGTTGGTGATCCACTCGCCCTCGCCGCTGTAGCGCCAGAAGGCACAGACCGGTTTGTGGCCTATCAGCATGACGCGGATATCACCGCTGTCTTTGAGGTCGACGGCGTCCTGAATATACATGGGCACGTATTTTTTCTGATCGAACAGAGTTTTGGCTTCGTCGTGGTTGTCGACTTTGTGGACATAGTAGCCGCCGTAGTTCGAAGGCCCGTAGCTGCGCTTGACAATCTTGGGATAGCTGCAGCTTTTGAGGTAATCATACCCTTTTTTCGTATCGTAGAAGATTTTGGTCTTGGGGTGGTCGAGGTTGTATTTTTCGCAAAAGAGGGTGACGTTCTCTTTGGATTTGTTGGGAAACTGGGTTTCGATGGAGGGGATGAAGCGCAGATGCGGAAGTTCCGCGGCGATCTCTTTAAAGGTTTCATATGCGGTGGCTGGAATATTGCCGACAAGGACATCGATCTTTTTGCGTTTGACCTCGTTGATGAAGCGCTGCTTGTCGTTTTTCCAGTGATAGACGACGCTCTCGATCTTGTCGGGCCACCCTTTGAAGTTGCTGTAGTCGAAAAAACGCAGGACGTAGTCGAGGTATAAAAAGCCGATTTTGGGAAGGTGTTGTGCCATTTTGTCTCCTTAGATATTAAAATTATTTTCGCGTGACGCGCTCAAGCATCGTCACGATCTTTTCGATCTTGCGATCGTTGAAATTCAGTCCCATCGCCTCTTGTTCCGGTGTTGCAAATGCCGGGATGCCGTTGACTTCCAGAACG
>JANTHE010000215.1 GCA_024762585.1 Sulfuricurvum sp.
TACTGATAGCAGGACGCTGAAAATGTCCTGCTATTAAAGAATGTTCGAAAAAATCCGGCAAAACGACAGGTAATCCCCCCGTTTTTAACCGCTTCCAAAAGTAGAGTTAAGCCGTCAAGGCCAACTTCTGCTTTGGCGTGATGCGGTAATCCCCCCATTTTTAACCGCTTCCAAAAGTAGAGTTAAGCCGTCAAGGCCAACTTCTGCCTGGGCGTGATGCCGCCGATGGCGGTATTGGGCCGTTCGTTATTATACACCCAAAGCCACCGGGTGGCATATTCCTGGACTTCTTCGACAGATTCAAAGAGATGATGTGCCAGCCAGTCATAACGTACGGTACGGTTGTAGCGTTCGATGTAGGCATTCTGCTGAGGCTTGCCCGGTTGGATATGCTCAATGCGGATACCATTGTGTTCAGCCCATACCGAAAGCTCGGCGCTGATATATTCAGGGCCGTTGTCGCAGCGCAGCACTTTCGGTTTGCCTCGCCATTCACAAATCTGTTCCAAAGAACGGATAACCCTAGTGGAGGGAAGCGAGAAATCGACTTCGATGCCAAGTCCCTTTCGGTTGAAATCATCCAACACATTGAACAACCGGATACTGCGTCCGTCACTGAGCTGATCGTGCATGAAATCCATTGACCAGACTTCGTTGGGCATCTCGGGAACGGCCAAGGGCTCCGGCTTTCCCCTGACGATACGTTTTTTCGGCTTGATCCGCAAATTCAGCTCCAGCTCCCGGTAGATACGATAAACCCGTTTGTGATTCCATTTGAAGCCTTTGACATTGCGCAGATGCAGAAAGCATAGTCCGAATCCCCAGTTACGTTGATTGTGCGTCAATCGGATAAGCCAGTCGGCGATCTCATCGTTCTCGTCGGAAAGCTTTGGCTCATACCGGTAGCAGGTCTCGCTGATTGAAAATGCCCGGCAGGCCAATCGAACCGTGATACCCCTTTCATCAACGGCTTTTTTCGCCATCTCCCTCCGGCGAGACGGCTTTACCACTTTTTTTCAAGCGCTTCCTGGACGATCTCATTCTTGATGCGCTCCTCGGCATACATCTTCTTCAGGCGGCGGTTTTCCTCTTCGAGCTCTTTAAGGCGGGCCATCATCGACGCATCCATCCCACCGTATTTCGAACGCCATTTGTAAAACGTCGCACTGCTCATGCCATGCTCCCGGCACAACTCCGGTACCGGTATACCGCTCTCTGCCTGTTTCAATATCGCCATGATCTGGCTGTCGCTATATCGTGATCTCTTCATTGAAAGCCCCTGTCTGTAGTTTAGTGGAATTTTCTACTTTTGGGAAGGTTTACTTTTCGGGGGGATTACCGTCGATCTCTGGTATTCCCGGTCGCAGGTCAGCGTCGTCTGTCAAGGCGAGACGATCGCCGTACACCCCCGCGCGTCGCAGCCGCACCACGATAGCACCCTCAAAGAGCATATGCCGCCGGAGCACCGGTTCCAGTACGAGAAGTGGAACCCGCAGCGCATCCTGGGCTGGGCAGGCGGCATCGGCGTCCAGACGACGGCGCTGATGGAAGAGATCATGGCCGACAGAAGCCATGCGGTACGCGGCTACAGATCCTGCATAGCGATCCTGAACTTCGCGAAGCCCTACGGCAGCGAAGCGCTGGAACTCTCCTGCAAGCGGGCGCGCAGTCTGAATATCCGCAGTGTCGCTTCCATCGAAGCGATGCTCAAGCGAAAAACCTATCTCGACGACAGCGAGGCTTCCGCCGTCGCCAACAACATGCTGTTCAACCGTCACGGCAATCTCAGAGATGCCGATACCTATCAGTGAGGAAAAACGCTATGACACTCGATACCATAAACCGGCAGTTGGATACTCTGGGCTTTACCGGATTCAAGGCTGCGCTGCAGCGCCAGAGCGACGATGCGAACTATACGCAGCTCTCTTTCGAAGAGCGGCTGTTCGGGCTGCTCGAAGCCGAACAGGACCAACGCAACGACCGCAAGATCAAACGGCTGCTCTCGCAGGCGAAGCTCAAGGACCACCAGGCTTCGCTCGATGCCGTCGAGTACAGTGCAAGACGGGGCGTGGAGCGTTCCGTCGTTCTCTCACTGGCTGCCGGAACGTATATCGACAAACACCAGAACATCCTGATCACAGGCGCTACGGGAGTGGGCAAGAGCTTTTTGGCGCAGGCGCTGGCACGGCAGGCGATCTTCGAAGGGTACAGTGCAAGGTACTACCGCGTCACCCGGCTGCTCGAAGAGATCAAGATCGCCCGGCTCGAGGGCAGCTATACCAAAAGCCTGCAGAAGCTTTCACGCTATCAGCTCCTCATCCTCGACGATTTCGGCGTGACACCGCTCAAGCCCGATGAACTGAATGATCTGTTCGAAGTGATCGAGGAGAGGACCCTTTCGGGTTCGACCATCGTCACCGCCCAGCTTCCCGTCAAGGAGTGGCACGCCTATCTGGGAAACGCCACCATCGCCGATGCGATGATGGACCGGCTGATCTATGCGGCGCACCGCGTAGAAATGAAGGGCGAATCGATGCGAAAGGTGCTTGCGCAAAAATAGCATGTGGACACCTGCGCTATAATGACGGCACGAATATCCTCAACTCGCCG
>JANTHE010000216.1 GCA_024762585.1 Sulfuricurvum sp.
TCTTTAATCTTGATTGCGCGAATATCGACGCCGAAGTGCATGAATGTCGTGACACTCTTGATAAAGAGCAGCATTGCCACTGCGGCCAGCATAAACGTAAACGCTGCATAGCCGTAACGAAACAGCCGTCCATACATGGAGTGACGCGCCATCGGATGCGCGATCTGAAGCACGGCATCGAGCGGCATGTCCAGACAGACGACATACAACAGTTCCCCTTTTTCATCGAAAATCGGCTGCGAGGCAGTAATGGTAAGCTCTTGTGTGATCAGCGACGGATAGGGATCGGTGATGGTGCAGCGCTTTTCGCGCACCGCCCGGTAGTAGTAAGCACGATCAGAACGGATACGTCCGACATCTTCATCGTGCTGTCTGCCCCCGGGCAGAAACGTCGGGGTGATCTGCACCCCTTTTTGATCGAGAACGTAAACGCCCTCAGCGTCCCGGAGATCGCCCATAATTTTCTGCAACCGTGTTACAAGGGCTTCGGGAGTAATCGAAGGCAGTCGGTTAGGAAGGTTCTTGGAAAAAAGATAGCAAAAATAGGCCCGTGCTTTGGTACGGATTTCGCCGAAATTCTGTATGTCGCGTGCAACCATCCATAACTCCTTGTTCCTCAAACAGTGCCGAGATTATACCCAAGCCCTGATGCAAGGCTTATAAAGTTATAATAGCGTCATGAACTTTTCGAGCATCGCCATCGTCCGTCTCAGCGCACTGGGCGATATCATCAACAGTGCCGTTGTATTGCAGTTTATCAAACGAACCTATCCCGACATCCGTATCGACTGGATCACAGAAGCGCAGTTCGTGCCCATCTTGCAACCCCACCCTGACCTCGATGCCATTCACGGCATCCCGCTCAAACAGCTCAAGCGCGACAAGAGTCTCAAAACCCTGCGCGCCCTTCTCCGGCAACTACGGGCATTGGGGCCGTATGACCTGGTCATCGACATGCAGGGACTTATCAAATCCGCGCTGGTTTCCCGCCTGGCGGGGACGCTCGTGCATGGATTCAATGCCACTTCCGCGCGTGAAAGTCTTGCGGCGCTTTTTTACGCCTCACAAAGCAATATCCCCTATGAAACAAACATCATTATGCGCAACTGTGCACTGGTTTCGGATACGCTTGGCTTTCAAATCTCAAAAGAAGAGATTCGCGCAAAGGCACCTGCACTCTCTATTGGGAATCGGCCCGAAAGTATCACTCTGCCACGCTATATCGCTATCATTGTTGGTGCTTCCTGGCTTTCAAAATGCTATCCGCCCGAACGCTTCGCCGACGTCTGCAGCGCGCTGCCGCATCCGTGCCTGCTGATTTGGGGCAATGATAAGGAAAAAGAGGATGCCCAAACGATTGCATCCCGTTCAGATAATGCCCATATCGCGCCGTCGTTCAGTCTCGCCGAGCTGCGTGACGCCATCGCCTTCGCCGAGCTCACCATCGGCGGTGATACGGGTCCGACGCATCTGGCATGGGCGCTGAACCGTCCCTCTGTCGTGCTTTTCGGACCTACGACGCCTCGCATGATGTTCGAAACACCACAAAACATTGCGATCGAATCGGACTCTGAAGTCGATATCCTGCATATTGACAAAACCGATAAGAGTATCGGAACCATTCCCCCACAAGACATTCTTCAAAAAGCCCTGGAGCTGCTATGATTCTCTATTATTTCTTTCGCATAATCGAATTCATGCTGCTGCTGCTTCCCTATCGGTTGCGTAAAGGCTTTTTCGTCGCCCTCGCCGCTTTCGCCCATGCCATAGACCGCAAACACCGCAAGGTCGTGCACCAAAACCTCGTATTTGCCTTTGAAGGCGACATCGACGAGAAGCAGATCGACACTATTTCCAGATACTGCTACCGCAACCTTATGCTCAACTTCCTTCAGGTCATTGAAAACCGGCGAATGACACTGCAGCGGCAGGCAGAACTGGTCACTTTTGAGAACAGAGAGATCGTCGACAAAGCCAAAGCGGAAGGTCGTCCCATTATCTTTGTCTCCGGACATTTTGGCAACTGGGAACTCGGTGCAGCCGCAGTCGACGCTCAGATTATGCGCTCTGTCAGTACACATAAGAAACTGAACAATCCATGGTTTGATCGCTACTTGCTGCAGTCGCGCTCCAGACTGGGCATGAAAATGGCGGAAAAAAACGGTGCGATCAAACATCTCACCCGTGCGCTGAAAAACAAGCAGGCCGTCTCCATAATGATCGATCAGAATATCAACCCCCGTGAAAGCATCATCGTCAAATTTTTCGGCAAGGAGGTAACCCAAACCTCCGCCCCCGCCTTTTTGGCGCGCAAATTCAACGCGGCCATCATCCCCGCATTTCTCCATACCAATGATGAAAAGCATTACACCATCCGTTTCGAACCGGAAATCCCCGTCGAAGTGACCGAAGACGCCCAGTCGGACATCCTGAACGCAACGCAGCTGCAGTCGGATGTCATGGAGAGGATCGTAAGGGAAGAGCCGAAGTTCTGGTTCTGGTGCCATCGCCGGTGGAAGACAATGCATCCCGAGATTTACGACTGAGAAACCGCCTTGCGGTCTTTGCGGTAGAAGTAAGGCCAGAGGATCACGGCTGCAAGCATCATC
>JANTHE010000217.1 GCA_024762585.1 Sulfuricurvum sp.
GATCGGGCCTTAAAAATTAATTTTATCCGTAAGCACTATTATTTTCTAGAAGATCTCGGTGTCCGGGCAACGGTTAAAGTACATGGGCAGGAAGTGCATATTAAGGCTTTTTATCTTCCGCCGGATGTTTTTTCATCAGCACCATTGATTTTGTTGAGTACAGATATTCCGGAAAATGATTTTTTGGCACGTACAATCACACACAAGCTTTACGATGCCAACGAAGAGACGAGAATTTCACAGGAGATCGTTCTTGGAATCGGCGGTGTGAAAGTATTGGAAGCACTGCAGCACAATGTTATGTGTTTCCATATGAATGAAGGTCACGCGCTGCCGATGGTTTATGAACTTTATAACCGTTTCAATTCGATTGAAAAACTGAAGCAGCATATTATCTTTACAACCCATACACCAGAGGCGGCAGGAAATGAGGAACATGATATCCATTTACTGCATCGGTTTGGATTTTTTAACGGCCTTGAATTGGAGAAGGTTCGTAATCTTTCTGGTATTTATGATGATCGTTTCAGTCTGACGGTCGGAGCACTCAGAGTTGCAAAAATTACCAATGCTGTTTCACAGATACATGGGAAAGTGGCGAATAGAATGTGGAAGGATGTAGAGGGCCGTTCCGAGATCATCGCCATAACCAATGCGCAAAACCGTCGATATTGGACGGATAAAGGAATACTGGCAGCCCTCGACAGTCATGAAGATTATGCACTGGTCGCTCGAAAAAAACATCTCAAACGCCAGCTCTTTGATATTGTGGCAGACCAGACCGGAAAAGTATTTGATCCCGAAGTGCTCACTATTGTGTGGGCACGCCGGTTTGCCGAATATAAACGGCCGGGTCTGCTCAAGCGTGATTATGAGCGGTTTAAAAGGCTGATCGATCGCACTGAGAAACCGATTCAGGTGATTTGGGCCGGAAAACCATACCCGTTTGATACCAACGCAGTCAATCTTTTCAACGAGCTGATCCATATCGGCCATCGGCATAAACGCATGGCTGTATTGACTGGTTATGAATTGGAGTTGTCAAAAGTACTCAAAAAAGGTTCTGATGTCTGGTTAAATACCCCGCGTGTCTCGCGTGAAGCGAGTGGTACAAGCGGCATGACTGCCAGTATGAATGGGACTATTCATTTCTCCACCGATGATGGGTGGCATCCGGAGTTCGCCAAAGATGGTTTCAATGCATTTACGATTCCGCCGATAGATCACAATATGCCAATCGAAGTTCAGGATGATGAGGATAATAGAAACATGATGGATATCCTTGAACAGCAGATTATTCCACTGTATTATGATAATCCGGAGCAATGGACGCAGATGATGAAGCGTGCCATGTCCGACGTGATTCCGAAATTTGATTCAGGACGCATGGCGCATGAGTATTATGAGAAGATGTACACCTGACGTATGAGGATTCGTGTCTATTACGAAGACACCGATATGGGGGGTGTTGTCTATTATGCCAATTACCTGAAGTTCTGCGAACGGGCGCGAAGCGAACTGTTTTTTTCAAAAGGGGCTTTACCCGTTTTTGAAGGAGGGTATTTTGTGGTACGCCACCTTGAAGCAGATTATAAAGCCTCTGCACGACTGGGAGATTTGCTTGATGTGAATGCAGAGGTCGTTACGCTCAATGGAACTACGCTGCAAATGGAACAGGAAATCAAAAAAGGTGATGTTGTGCTCTTTTCAATGAGGGTAAAGCTTGCCTATGTCATGGAAAACGGCAGGATTGGCCGTTTGAACAGGGAGAAAAAAGCGAAACTGCTCTCACTCCTCGAGGAGAGGTGATTCCTCTTCATATCCCGGCGAATATGCTTCAAAGCGTGATCCGTTTGGTTGAAACAATTTAACGGGATATACGACCTGGTGAGACAGTATAGGCACCGGGTACTCTCTAGGCGATTGTGTACTGAGATGGTAAAAAAAATCAATGCCCAGCGTTGTCGCATAATTGATCCAGTCATACTCGATGTCATTGTTTAGCAGCTTATTGCTTTCTACCAGCACACTGTTTTGTGTCAGGATGGAGTTGGCGATAATCATGTTTTCCCGGTCTCTGCGTTGCGTAATATCGAATAACATGGCATCGTAGTTGATCTGGGTGGAAAGAATACGCGAAGCATTGACATCGTACAGTGTCAACTGCGACATGATCATGCCGCTTTTAACCAGAGGTGTATTGAGAAAGAAGGTTCCCTGAGTGATTTTTTCATTTTTTGACAAAATAGATTTCAGGTTTGTCGTATGTTTACCGATGGGATAAGTGTAAATTTTTGGTTCTGAATGTAAGAAAAACTCAGGATCTGCTTCACGATTATGGGTTGTAAATGCCTCTATGACTCTCTCTTTGAGTTCTTCGCCCAGAGAGGATTTGTCGTAAAATATCACCAGGGGTGATGCGGCTTCATGTATTAGCAGTTCTATTTGTGATCGGTAATCGATCCCGCCGTAATAGAGACGCTCGCCGGATGCGTTGATATCATGTATATTGACCGTTGGAAAGTAAATAGTTGGCTGCGGATTAAGATTGGCCACTGTTTGGGCACCGTTTTTTGTCAGGGGTGCAATGACGTAGAAAA
>JANTHE010000218.1 GCA_024762585.1 Sulfuricurvum sp.
AAATCGAAGAGGAGCGGCTGGATGAACTGCGCGCGGCCCTGCGCGAGATCGGGTATCCCCTGAGTTCCGAGAAGCTCGGTTTCGTTTCGGGGGCGGAGGCGAAGGTGAAGAGCTTCGTCTCCTGCGCCGTGGGCAGAATGCAAAAGGATGAGGAGTCGTGAGCACAAAAACGGCGCAGGCCGCTGCGTTCATCACACCCGCCATGCAGGACTTTCTCGCCTCCACCGGCGCGCTCAACGACGAGACCCGGGTACTGATTTTACGCTTTCTCGACGAACACGGCGCGCTGTGCGTCTGCGACCTGCAGGCGTCATTGGGGATGATCCAGTCAAGGCTCTCCCGTCACCTTAAAATCCTCAAAGAGGCGGGCTTTTTACGCGTGGAGCGCAAGGGAACCTGGGCCTACTACAGCGTCCGCAGCCCCCTGGACCGCTTCCGCAGCGCCGCACTCGAGGAGATCCGGCATCTGGGCATCGTTTTACCCGGACTGGTCAAACGCTCCGATTCCGAAGAGGGATGCGCGTTACCGTGATGCAGCTTCAGCCTTTCAATGAACTCAGCCGTACCCTGATCGACGAGATCAACGCCCACGGGCGGCTGCGCACCTTTGCAAAAGGCGAAACCTGTATGCAGGGCGACGATACCCTGAAGCATTTTTATGTGATTCTCAAAGGGCGCATGAAAGTCTTCGACATCAATTTCGAGACGGGACGCGAACAGACCTGGTATCTGCTCACCCGCGGCGACATGTTCGACGTCGTCACCCTGCTCGATGCACGGGAACACGATGTCATGACCGAGGCGCTCGACGACCTCTCCGTCATCGAGCTTCCCATGAACAAGGCGCGCGAGTGGCTGCAGACCAATCCGGCATTCAATCAGCTGCTGCTGCCTTACCTCGCCGCGCAGATACGCTCGCTCGAGTCGCTCAGCGCCGGCCTCTCGCTCTACGACACCTCGGAGCGGCTGATGCGGCTGATTATTGACAATATCGACCCGCATACACAGCAGCCCACCCTGCTCAACAATCTCTCCAACAGCGAGATCGCCAAAATGATCGGCTCTGTACGCCAGGTCGTGGAACGCAACCTCAAACAGCTGAAAAAAGATGAGATCATCGAAAGCGGCCGCAAACAGCTGCGCGTCAAAAACCTCGACCGTCTAAAAAGCCGCCTGGCAAAACTGCTTCCGTAATGCAACCGAGGTTGCATCCACTGCCACTCCTTCTGTCTTATAATTTCAACAGTTGAGTCGTAAAGACTAAGACTACTAAAAAACAATTATAAAGGAGTCAGCCATGCTGGTAACACGATTTGATCCATTTAAAGAGTTTGGTGAGCTGCGCCGCGGCTTTAACTACCTCAATGCCGTCATGGACGACATTGAAAAACAAAAAACTGACAAAGAGTTTGATTTCGTCCCGACAGTCAACACACGCGAAGGCGACGACGCCTACTATGTCGATGTCGACCTTCCCGGCATCAGCAAAGAGGACATCAACATCGATGTAGATGAAAATGTCTTGACCGTTTCCGGCGAGCGCAAGGTCAAAGAGGAACATAAAGAGGATAACTACTACAAGGTAGAGAGTGCCTACGGCAAATTCGAACGCAGTTTTACGCTGCCCGACGATGCGGATGCGGACAAAATCGAAGCCGCTTCGAAAGAGGGTGTGCTCGAGATCAGCATCCCGAAAGTGCCGCAGGTGGACAAAGCACCTAAAAAGATCGAGATTAAATAAGGAGGCAATGATGAGCACTGTAACCAAAGAATTGCAAAACGTCGAGAAAAAAGTCGAAGAAGGGGTTGTCGAAGCGGCCAAAAAGACCAAAGAGGTCTTTGCCAATGTCGCCAGTCACCTCCCTTTTGCCAACCTTTCGCATAACCGGGAAAAAGAGACCTTTACGGTCGAAATCGACCTTCCGGGTGTGAAAAAAGAGGATATCAGCGTCAATGTAGAGGGCAATCACCTCAACGTCACGGCGGTGCGTTACCTCAAAGAGGAGACGAAAAAAGAGGATTACTATCTGCTTGAGAGCACCTACGGCAAGTTCGCGCGCAGCTTCTACCTGCCCGACGACATCGACCGCGACAGCATCGATGCCGAGTTCAAAGACGGGCGCTTGAGCGTCACCTTTGAAAAAGCGCCGGAGAAGAAACGCAAAGAGGTCAGTGTCAAGTAAGGAGGGGGAAATGCATGCATGGATGAAAAGTATTGCAGCGGCACTCGTCGCTGCCCCGTTACTGCTGGCACAAAACGTCCAGAACGATCCGTTCGAGGCGATGCTGCAACTGCAGCGCGAAATGGATGCGGCGATGGCACGTTTTCACGAGCGGATGATGAAAGAGGAGGGTTTCGACCGTTTCATGCAGATGCAGTCAACCCTGCCCGCCGTTGATCTGAAAGCAAAAGACGACCGTTATATTCTTACTATGGAGATGCCGGGTGCGGATGAAAAAAGCATCAACATAAAGACCAAAGACCGTCTGCTCTCGGTCACTGCGCAACGCGAAGAGGAGCGCGATGAGAATACGACCGGTTATTATCGCCATGAACGCCGGGTCAGCAGTTTTGCCCGAAGCC
>JANTHE010000219.1 GCA_024762585.1 Sulfuricurvum sp.
AAGAAGCCGACAGCTATCTCTTAGCACTATTTCCCGCCATGGCATTACAAGCGCAGTTGCAAAAACAGTATTTCTATGCAGTGGGAACAGGATTGCTATTGATCTTGCTCTGGGCTCTGATAGTTTTTTCCCTTTCCAGGCATGCATACCATACCATCTTTAGCGATATCAGTACACTGTTAAACCAGGACAAGACAGGCAGAATCCAACGAAAATTCCTGACGGCTGAAATCAATCAGATCGCACTGAAACTCCGCAACGAAGTCAGTGAATTGCTGCAGCCTTCAAAAACGGATACCGTGACACAGCTGCTGAATTATGATGGCATTAAAAGTACCATCGAACAAGGAACTGACAAATCGAAAAAGAGTCCGGTATACGCCTGTGTGTTTGAAATTGACAACTATTCAAAACTTGCCAATCACTATCCGCAAAATGTGATCGACCCCATCATGATAAAAATCGCGTCCATTATGAAGCTGCACAAAATGCAAAAAGACCTGCTCGGGCGTATAGATGACAGTATGTTTTTAGTTGTGTTCAACCGCAAAGATAAGAAAAAAGCTTTTGAGGATTGTGACAATATTCGCCAGATGGTAGAAGAAAGCAGTTTCAAAATGCCACACAATTCCTTTCCGATCACCATCAGCGGAGGTTTCAGCATCAAAACGCCTTCTCAGTCATTTGAAGAAGTCCTCAAAAATGCAAAAAGTCGTTTGAAAGTGGCGCAAGAGGAAGGCGGAAACAGCATGGCAGAGGTAAAGAAAACTCCTAAATTCTTATAGTGTGATTTGCTTGTTATCCCCAAGAATAGAGCGCATTGGTACAATACGTAACACCTACCTTTTCCACCCGACACACTATCTCCTTTAACCGAAACCTAGCCTTTGTGACGCTATAATCACTCGAATATTTACGTTTACGAAGGAAGGTCAATGGGTATTCCTATACATACTTATGATGCGGTCATTGTCGGTTCGGGACTGGCAGGATCTGCAGCTGCGAGAGAGCTGAAGCAGGCAGGAAAAAAGGTCGCCGTCATCACCAAACTCCATCCGCTGCGCTCACATTCCGGAGCCGCTCAGGGCGGTATCAACGCAGCGCTGAGTGATGTGGACAGCATTGAACTGCATGAATTTGACACCGTCAAGGGTGCTGATTATCTTGCGGATCAAAATGCCGTTGAATTGATGTGCCAGAAAGCCCCGGAAACCATACGCTGGGCGGAACGCATGGGTGCGGCTTTCAGCCGAACAGATGACGGTAAGATCGCCCAGCGCCCTTTTGGCGGGCAATCCTCTCCGCGCGCCTGTTTTGCCAAAGACCGTACCGGATTGACCCTGCTGCAGACCATTTACGAACAGGCGCTGCGCGTCGGTGTCGAGTTCATTGATGAATGGTATGCTGCGGATATTATCTATGAAGACGGAAAAGTCAGCGGCGTCGTTGCATTCAATATCCGTAATCAAGAAAAGGCGATTTTCAATGCCAAGGCCGTCATGTTCGCCACCGGCGGTTATGCCCGTGCATTCAAGATCAGTTCAAATGCCCATGCCAATACCGGTGACGGACTCTCTATCGTGGCACGCCACGGACTCCCGCTGGAAGATATGGAATTCGTTCAATTTCACCCCTCAGGTCTTTCAGGCAGCGGAATCCTCATTTCCGAAGCCGCACGGGGCGAAGGCGGAAAACTGCTGAATTCCGAAGGCGAACGTTTCATGGAACGCTATGCGCCGAATAAAATGGAGTTGGCTTCACGCGATGTTGTCGCACGCGCCATTATCAATGAAATTCGCGAAGGACGCGGTGTCGGTCCGCGCAAAGATGCAGTCTACATTGACCTGACACATCTGGGTAAAGAGATTATCATGGAGCGCCTGCCGGAATTGCGTGACCTGGCCATCACTTTCCTGGGCCTCGATATGATTAAAGAACCCATTCTCATCTCAGCAACGGCACACTACTCCATGGGCGGCATCCCGGTTGATGTCGGCGGGCACGTCCGCAAGAACAACGAAGAGTTGGTCGAAGGGTTTTATGCGGCAGGCGAATGCGCCTGCGTCAGTGTCCACGGCGCCAACCGCCTAGGCGCAAATTCTGTCCTGGAAGCACTGCTGTACGGACGACATGTAGGCGAAAGCATCGCAGCCGACCTGGAGAGCATCGAACTGCGCGAAGCATGTGAATCGGACGCCGACACCATGACTGAAGAGATGGAACGCATTCTCGGCAATAACGGCAAAGAGTGCGTGCCCGGCCTGCGCAATGAATTGCAGCAGAGCATGACGGACAATGCCGGCGTCTTTCGTACGGAAGAGACGCTTTCCAAGCAGATAGAGATTATCAAATCCCTCAGAACACGCTTCAGCAACATTCGAATTGACGACAAATCCATGATCTTCAACACCGATCTGCAAGAAGCGATTGAGTTGGGGCATATGCTTGATTATGCTCTGTTTATAGTTGAAAGCGCCCTTGCGCGCAAGGAGAGCCGCGGTGCCCACTATCGGGAAGATTTCACTACGCGAGATGATGAAAATTTCATGAAACATACGATGGCGTATATGGATTCAGAGGG
>JANTHE010000220.1 GCA_024762585.1 Sulfuricurvum sp.
TCGCTTTCCACTTTCATGGACGCGACCGCTTTTCGTATTGTTTCGAGCCGCTCAATCATCTCCGATTCCGATGGGAGTTCGGATACCACGGCAAACTCTTCCCCTCCCAGGCGGCCGAACACACTGCGCTCAGTCAAATAGGCACTAATGGTTCGGGTAAGCTCCTGCAACACCTGATCACCGACTGCATGCCCATGACAATCATTGATTGATTTAAAGTGATCAATATCGATCATTGCCGCAAAGAGCTCTTCCTCTGTTTGTGCAAATTTCTGTTCCGCCAGTTCAAAAAAACGGCGACGATTATAAATACCTGTCAAGGCATCGTGCGTAGCGATGAATGTCAAATGGCGAATCAGCGCACCACGTTCAAGCTGTGTCCGAACACGCATGAGCAGTTCTACAGGACGAAACGGCTTTGAAATATAATCTACACCCCCCGAATCGTACGCACGCTCGACTGCCTGTTCATCGTCACTGGCTGTCATGAAAATGACAGGGATGGCACTGGTTTCTACACGTTGTTTTAAGCGCTGACACACTTCTATGCCGTCCATTCCCGGCATCATAATATCAAGCAAGATAAGATCTACCGCATCTTCTGCAACCGCCTTCAGTGCATCCTCTCCGCTGGTTGCGACAAGCACGTCATACGTTTCAAGCAGATCAACAAGAATATCGATATTGGTCTTTGTATCATCAACAATTAAAATGGTCTCATTACTCTTCATCATTCTCTTTCTTGTAATAAAGCTATGGCCTTATCCAGCTCATATGCATCGATAAACGCTACAAGCCGGTTACACATATCTTCGAGTTCCGAAGGCCTCTTCAACTCCCGCAGAGATTCAAGTATCGGGCGGTACTGTTTGGGGCGTTTGCTTCTCAACGCCGCCAGCAACGCATCAAGATGGGCATTCAGCCGCTCACCGTCAAGGTCTTGCACCGCTGCGCTATCGGAGTTGATGATTGCCTCTTCTTGTGTGGACTCTTCTTGTACCCTGGGCTCGGTTTGTGTGCTCGAATGGACATCCAACAAACCTTTTTCTCCTTTTCCAAGAGGAATCTCAAAAGCAAATACACTTCCCACCCCTTTTTCACTGTTCACCCAAATCGTTCCATCCATTAATTCTACCAGCTGCTTGCAAATACTGAGACCGAGTCCCGTTCCGGCATATTTTCTTTTACTTCCCTCATCCAGCTGGGTAAAAGGTACAAACAGTTTTTCAAGTGCCTCTTCTTCTATCCCAACACCAGTATCTTCCACCTCAAAACGAAGCCGTTTTTCATCCGGAGCTTCAATGCGAAGCGTGACACTGCCCGCTTCGGTAAACTTGACCGCATTGCCTACAAGGTTGGTCAGTACCTGAAAGAGTCGAAAATCATCTCCTCTGTAATATGACCTTACCGAAATACCATAAATGACATGTAAAGTTATTCCTTTGCGTTTTACTTCATATTCCAACAACGCTTCCAAACGTTCTATCAAAGCGTTCAAATTAAAATCATTCCACTGCAGGCTGATTTTATCGGCTTCAAGTTTCGAGTAGTCCAGAATTTCATTGATGATACGCAACAGCGCATTGGCCGACACTTCGATCTTTTTAATATAGGCTCTGGCCTGCGGCGACACCGCATCGCGCAAGGACAAATGCGTCATCCCGATGATACCGTTCATCGGAGTACGGATTTCGTGAGACATGGCAGCAAGAAATCGGGATTTGGCTGCCGTCGCCTCTTCAGCGCGTTCTTTTTCAGCCTGCAGTGCCCGCGTACGCTCCTTTACCTTATTTTCAAGCTGCGCATTGAGCTGAACAAGCTGTAAATGCTGCTGATCCAGCTGCGCTGCGTACCGGTCAATATTGTCGAGCATATATACGATGGCATTTTGAATAATTCCCACTTCATCTTTTCGCGGACTTTTTTCCAAAATCTTTTTGCGAGCAGCAGGATCATACGAAAGCAATTTCTTACTGAGGCGATTCAGACTTTTCAATTCATGCTTAACCAAGAGAAAAAACACAAGTAATGCCACGACTGCAATGACGGCAATTAACCCTGTAATGGCATTATAGCTCCTCTGGATGCGCTGCAAATTCTCTGTAGAAAAGTCTATCTTGAGTTTTCCGATCGTCTCATGCGAATAGGTATCCACAATCGGGACTTCTGAAACATGCTTACCGGAAATACCATGCTGCTCAGTACCCTTATGTCGCTCATGCTGAAAATAGGGCAAGTTTTTGGAATCAAGTATCTCGAGACGAAGCACATCACTGTTTTTCCTCATGATTTCCATCAGGTATGCCCGGTTTGCCTCATCCAGACCCATGGCCATATTTAAAGATATGATTGGCAATATTGTATCGATCAGCAACTGCTCTTTGCTCTTGATAGCATCAACCAACTGCCGCTTCGCAGTCTGTTCGTACATGTACCCCTGTACGGCAATCATAAAGCATGCAAAAATCACACCGTAAAACAATATTTTTAGTTCCAGCCGAAACCGCTTCACCGCTCTTCCTTCTGGACATAAATTTTTGAAATTCTTAGC
>JANTHE010000221.1 GCA_024762585.1 Sulfuricurvum sp.
AAAGGCAAAGAATGTCGCTACTCAAACTGTTTGCCGCTGTCAGTATAGTGCTTCTCCTTTCCGGTTGTCAACAACGACAGGAAAAACCGATTGCCATTGCGACAAACGAGTGGATCGGCTATACACCGCTGTTTCTTGCTGCCAGTGAACATAAACTGCAGCCACTGGGATTCAAATTGATCACCAGCGTTTCACTCGCGCAGGCGTCGGAAATTTTCACGGTGGGCAAAGCCGATGTCGTAACAACCACACAACACGAATGCAATCTGCTGAAACAGCACACTGACGTCAAACCTTTTTCCCTGCTCGACATCTCAAACGGCGGAGACATGATCCTGGCAAACCGTACCGTGCCCGAACTCAGCACATCCGGCACCGTCACGGTCTATTTGGAAAAAGACTCGATCAACTCCGAACTCTTTGCACAGTTTATTGAAAACAACCAACTGCCCCGCGATCACTTCCATCTGATCGATCGCGATCAAAGTGCAATTTCCGCCATTCGCTATGACAAGAGCACTCCTGTCATGATTGTCACCTATACGCCGTATAACTATGCATTGATGCGTAAAGGGTTCTTCGAGATCGCCTCCACAAGAGAGATCGATCAACTCCTTGTCGTCGATGCCCTCTGTGTCCGTGCCGACCGATTTGAACGTGATAAACCTAAATTCATCGCGCTCAAGCGTCTCATCGACGCCAATGTCGAACGCATAAAACAACAGCCCGAACCGGTGTACAAGCAGGTGAAGAGCTATCTTGGAAACCTCTCTTATAAAGAGTTCAAAGAGGCGCTCACCCTGATAAAATGGGTCAACAAGCCGTCTGAGGAGATGCTGGGCAAGATTGAGAAACTCGGCTATAGACGAAGCGATATCCTGTTATGAAAAGCCTATCTGTCAAATCGGCGCTTATTATTGCGTTTATCGGTATGTTCGGTGCCGCCATCATCCTGGGGTACAATTTCACCCGCTCTTATCAACATACGATGTTCAGCTTGCTCGCCAATCAGTTCCAAACGACAACCCTGAGCATTCGACACTATCTTGGTACTTATTACACACCGGACACTTTCAAGTCAAAAGTAGCCCATCTGGACAACATCGTCGCCGTCAACGACATGATTTCGGACATGCATATCGTCAATGACCGCAATCAGAGTCTCTATACCTCCGACCGTGATGAACTGCCGTATCATCCTGGATTAAAATGCTTTGATATTGCTAAAATTGAGACGCTGGATTCAGACGAATTACAATGCCTTTCCGTCCCCGTTTTCAGCAGCAGCGGCAACTACACATTACTCATCTATATCGACAATGCTTTCATTTTTGAAAAGGTCATACATCCGCGCCAGACCTATTTGACCGAGTTTATGATTTTGGCACTCTTTTTCCTTATCCTATCGGTTGTGCTGCTGTATAAGCTGCTGGTGCTGCCTATGGAGTCTTTGCGGCACTATGCCTATTACGGGCAGCATCCTCCCGAACCATTCTTTATCAGTGAGCTTGAGGGAATACGCTACTCATTGACAATCACCTTTAATCGTCTCCTCAATGAGCAAAACAAACTCTATGATCTCTCCATTAAAGACCCCCTTACAGGGCTCAATAACCGAAAAGCATTGACAGAAAAACTCGACTGGCTTGTTTCGCAAAGTCAACGCAGCAATGAGAAATTTGCCATCATCTTTCTCGATCTCGATAACTTCAAATTTGTCAATGACATCAACGGTCACAATCTTGGCGATCATGTACTAAAAGCGATCGCATCCAGAATAGCTGAGATCGTACGGAAAAATGATTTTGTCGCGCGGTTCGGCGGAGATGAATTTGTGATCATTCTTCCGTTCATTCAGAATGAATCTTCTATTTTAGAAAGCATCCAGCGGATCATGACAACCATTGCCGCACCTATCCTGATCGACGATATGACCATAAACGTCAGCTGCAGTATCGGAATCGCAATTTTTCCAAAAGACGGGAAAGAGAGTGCGGCACTAATCAAACACGCCGATATGGCAATGTATACCGCAAAAGAGCGGGGTAAAAACAGTTATGCTTTCTTTGAAAACAGGCTCAATCTGATGCTCCAAGAGGAGCTGAAGATGAAAAAAATGATAGAAGAGGCACTGGAATATGGGTATTTCAGACTGCTTTATCAACCACAGGTAGATCTGAACTCACATCAGATAACCGGCTGTGAAGCGCTCATACGCATGCACCATCCGCAGACGGGAGTCATCGCTCCGGATAAATTCATCACGGTAGCAGAACGGCATGGGCTCATCAGCGCCATTGGTCACTGGGTTATACAGACTGCGGCCAAACAACTGCATACCTGGGAAAACAGTACGCTATCGGGCATTAAAATAGCAGTGAACATCTCTGCAATAGAATTTATGCAAGCACATTTTATTGATAATGTTCTTGCTGCCTGCAGTCATGTAAAATCTGAAAATCTCTGTATTGAACTGACGGAATCTGTACTGATGAACAGACTGGATGAAAACATAGAAAAAATAGAAA